>JANZYY010000516.1 GCA_026419705.1 Fischerella sp. | reverse complement strand
GCGTTGGACACCGCGTCAGCTTGTTGCAGTATCACGAGTATGTTTTGAAGCTAGATGGCGATTCTCATTGGCAGTTAATGTCCACTCAAGAATACGCTTCGGCTGAAGCTATTTAGTGAGTGAGGGAATTGGCACTCTAGTTATTGGTAAAAATCACTGAAGTACCGCTTTTAGAGCACGTATCCACTGCTGTGCAATGAACTTATTGCCTGAATCGTTAAAGTGGAGACCGTCGTTGTTAAAAATATCGCCCTGTTTCAATCGAGCAAGTATTGCACCGTGCATATCTAGGAAGTAAACGCGCTTACCCTGTGCAGATAGCTGCTTGGCACGTTGCTTAAGAAATGCGTTGGCTGTAGTTTTCGTTTGACTAGTATCAACACCCTCATGAATATCCCATTTAAACGGAGGAATTGAAGCGACTACAACTCTGGCTTTGGGGCGTAATAACAAGATATCATCGATAATTCCTTGAAGGGATTGTGTGAGGAATTCTGAGGTGTTATCGCCTCGTACATCACTACCAAAGAAATCGTTAGTACCAAGCATAATCAGCACCACATCAGGCTTGGTCGCTTGAACCCAGTCTCGAATGCTCCCTGGCTTTCCCTCCCATGATGGCAGACGAACATTTGATTTCGGTTGTTGCAACACCTGCGCCGCCGACCAACCACCATGACACTCATGATCGGGGTCTTGTTGATATGCACCGTCTTTTTTAGTTCCTACCCAGTCTATGGTAGACCCAAGTTTAGTCTGTGCCACTGCATCCCGCAGAAAGGCAATATTGCCTTCACATAGAGAATCTCCTAAGGACATCACTTTGGTTTTGGTAACTGCGTTGGCAGTTCCAACCGGAAGAAAACACAATAGTGTGACGGCTAGACTTACATTACCCCACCAAGCACGGGTTGTTTTTTCGCTTACACACTCGATACTCTTGTGCATGCTCAATAAACGGCGGATGCGATTTTGGATACCCATTATGTCGACTACTTGATTAATCAGTGTACTTTTGTATTGCTAACCTAGCACATCCTTTCCTGTTCCAATTCTGTTCCAATGCTTGTGTCGTTACATAATTTATCTTTCCACAAAACTTAGATCGAAACTGCTGTATTCCCTGGTATGACTGTGTAAATTCAAGCTTGAATTAAGTAGAGAGGTACAAATGCATGTTTACAAGTTAGTGTAGAAACTGCTAATAGCTAACCTAATAGATTAGCCATTAGCTTGTCTTGTTTGTTTTGTTATTTTTCCCTTGGTTGTTGGCGATGAAAACGAATTCCTAAAAAGATGTCGTAAAGGAAATCAAAAAAGTCTTTTTTTTGTAGTAATCCTAAAGATTGGTAACAATCCTTTTGATCTAACAGAGGTTTCATGAGATAGTATGTAGGCTGATAGTTGTACCAGGGGATAGAAGGCCACAAATGATGAATTAAGTGGTAATTCTGTCCCAAAATCAGGATATTAAGAATGGGGTTGGCATAAACGCGAGCATTTTTCCAGCGATCGCGCTCAACAAAGGGACGATGGGGCAGATAATCAAAAAATAGTCCCAATGCTAATCCAACAATGCCAGAAGGTACGAACCAAAAATTCAAAATATAACCCAAAAAGTGGAATTGAACAGAGAGCAAAACAATTGCCACTACAAACAAACGGCTGAGAAACCATTCTAGAAGTTCATACTTACGCCAGAGACGACGTTTAAAGAAAAACACCTCGTGATAGAAAAAACGCACTGCTATTAACCACAGGGGACCACCGGTAGAAACAAAATGATCCGGGTCATTTTTGGGATCGTTGACATGAGCGTGATGTTGCAAATGCACCCGTGTAAACACTGGAAAAGCAAAAGCCAGCATTAAAGCGCTTCCATGCCCAAGTATGGCGTTAATAATCTGATTGCGATGGGCAGACTGGTGGCAGGCGTCATGAATTACCGTCCCAGAGATATGTAGGGCGATAATATTCATCACAAAGGATATCCAATGCGGCCAATGCCAAACCCAGTAGCCAAGGCAGGATACCACAACGATTGCCACAGCTGCCAAAAACATTAGCAGTGTTGGATTGAAACCACCGGGAGACGCTAATAATTCTTTGGGAGGTACTGTCAGTTTTTGGGGGACTGTCAGTGGCTTCTTTGCCTCCGACGTCAGCATTGTGAACTCCTTAGTAAAATCAAAATTTTCTGGTTACAAACAGGCAGCTAGCTACTAGCTAGCTATGCAGTCACAACAAGGGAAGAAAGTTTGTAAATTAAGCATTGTTACCTTGTTTAACTGGTTAGTCATTTCCACCACGCTGCACTCATTAGGTTTGAAGGGTACAATATCCTTAGAGGGCAGTCTCGGAAATTAGCAGCTTTCCTAAGAGTCAGAGAGACTCTTATAGAATACAAATGAAGTCAAAATTCCGGAAAACATTGCTAATATCATCAACAGGCTACCCAAAAGTAGGTCTGATTAGCCCATACTTGGATTTATCTACATAGCTATCCTCCTTGGCAATTGGGACTTGGTCAAGAGCCACGCATTTAGTGGTATGGGATTCCCCCAAAATTGTCACAACAACACCAAGCTGTACAGCCTTGTAGCTGACGAACTTAAACAGCTTATAATGGCAGACAAACAGCAGGGTTTCTTGGGGTTTCTCCATTTTGTAAACAGAAGCGGCAAATCAATGACACTAAGTTCCGCTCTGAAAAATAATAAGGTTTTAAAGTTTTGTGTAGCAAGATTTATCGATATATTCGCATAACAGGGGCAAAATAACGGTATGATGCCAGACGAGACTCTAAGCATTTATCCCTCCCGCTACATCATAAATTCCCTGAGTAGCTCCTGAGATTCAGCCTCTATGCAATTAAAAGACTCTGTACGCCGAACAAAAATTGTCGCCACGATTGGTCCTGCCACTAGCAGCCCGGAAATGCTTAAAGCTATTATTGAAGCTGGTGCAACAACGCTGCGACTGAACTTTTCCCACGGTTCTCATGCCGACCATCAGCGCAATATTCGCTTAATTCGGCAGACAGCTTTTGAGTTGAATCAACCTGTTGGCATTCTCCAAGATTTACAAGGACCCAAAATTCGCTTGGGTAAGTTTGAAAATGGATCGATAGTAGTGGCAAGAGGCGATCGCTTCACCTTGACAAATCGCCGTGTTATTGGTTCGCAAGAAATTAGTTGCGTCACTTATGAATATTTAGCAGAGGAAGTTCCTGTCGGAGCAAGAATCCTCCTCGATGATGGCCGAGTCGAAATGCAGGTAGAAGATATTGACCGCACAAAAGGCGATCTCTACTGTCGCGTCACCGTTGGTGGAACCCTTTCCAATCACAAAGGTGTTAACTTTCCCGGAGTATACCTTTCCATTAAAGCCATGACCGACAAAGACCGCGAGGATCTCATGTTCGGTCTAGATCAAGGTGTGGACTGGGTAGCACTTTCCTTTGTTCGCAACCCGCAGGATGTGATGGAAATTAAAGAACTAATTTCCAGCACGGGTAAGCAAGTGCCAGTGATTGCCAAAATAGAAAAACACGAAGCCATCGAACAGATGGAAGCAATTTTGGCTTTGTGTGATGGTGTAATGGTTGCCAGGGGTGACTTGGGTGTAGAATTGCCGGCAGAAGATGTACCCATGCTGCAAAAGCGCCTAATAGCCACTGCCAATCGCTTGGGGATTCCCATTATCACCGCCACCCAAATGCTAGACAGCATGGTCAATAACCCCCGTCCAACCCGTGCAGAAGTGTCGGATGTGGCAAATGCGATTTTAGATGGTACAGATGCGGTGATGCTTTCCAATGAAACTGCCGTCGGTAAATACCCAGTGGAAGCAGTAGCAACGATGGCGCGTATTGCTGAAAGAATCGAGCAAGAAGCAGCACAAAATTCTCACGCCAGTCAAGTCAGAGATCGGAAACATTCTATCCCCAACGCCATTAGCCAAGCAGTGGGACAAATCGCCGAACAGCTAGGAGCTGCGGCAATTATGAGCTTAACGCAAACCGGAGCCACTGCCCGCAACGTTTCTAAGTTCCGTCCCCGCACAAGGATTTTGGCTGTAACACCCCATGTGAATGTGGCCAGACAACTGCAATTGGTATGGGGCTGTCTCTTATA
>JANZYY010000515.1 GCA_026419705.1 Fischerella sp. | reverse complement strand
GTGTTGTAACATATGGCTTCACTTGGTGTGGATGATGGAGGAGCTCAACCTTTTTGCTACCGACAAAAGATACCTCTGGACTATCTAAGTCCAGCAACTGTAAAGATTCGCTACAAGTAACTTAAAAAAATGAAAAATTACCGCAGCTTTCTCAATTTTTGCTTAAACAAGTTTAACTTTAGCCTAAATTTGAGCCTAAATTTGTATTTTAGGATAATATCTACTAAGCAATCAGTACTGGTAGAGAGAAATTGATTTTAATTTGACTTTTGGTTGAACATAAATAGGTGGAGATGTCAGCGCAATTACTTACTGTTAAACAGCCACTAAAATCACTTCAAAGTAGAAGAATTCTCGTAATTGAAGACGATGATATCAATAGAATGTTGCTTTATGACTATCTAAGTTATTATGGATATGAAGTCCAAAGCTCACCAGAAGGATCTAGTTTTTTCACAACCATAGATAAATTCCAACCAGATCTAATTTTACTAGATTTAAAATTACCAGATATTAATGGTTATGCTCTGCTAGCTCAAATCCAGCAAGACAAAAATCTATCACGTATACCCGTGTTTGTCGTATCAGCTTTTGCTTTTAAAAAAGATTGGGAGCCAGCCATGAGATTAGGGGGTCGTCGCTACTTTGTTAAACCTGTAAATCTCACCGAATTGATTCTAGCCATTGAAGAAGAGTTAGCTTGTAAGTGTCTATAAATTTATTTGAAAAGATAGATTTATGCGTTTTTGGCTGAGTTATTAATTATTCAAAAATCTGACTTAATTTTGTTTGTATATTGTAGCTACGTTTGCCAATCGTTGATTTTTTCAGTAATAGTATCGCGAAGTTGAGATTAAAATTGTATATCTGTTATTTTGTCATACCATTTTGTTTGAAAAAAAGACAACTTTGACCAGACGCGCTGTTTGAAGCGTCTCTACATAGCGTAAAAGCAGAAAAGGAAAAATATCAAACCAACAACCAAGAACAGTATTTTTACTTAAAATATATCTGGGTAAATTATAAAATTACCAAAACTTGGTTGTGACAACATCTGCTCAAACACTACCACTCATTAAAGATCTGCAACGCCTAGAAAGTCGTCTAGCTGAAATTCCGCCAGAACCGGGAGTTTATTTGATGCGAGACGGCAGCGATCGCATCATATATATAGGTAAATCGCGAAAATTGCGATCGCGTGTTCGTTCCTATTTTCGGGAATCACAGAAATTCACCGAACGCATCGCCACAATGGTAAGACAGGTGACAGAAATTGAATTTATCGTCACCGATACTGAAGCTGAAGCCTTGGCGTTAGAAGCTAACTTGATCAAGCAACACCTGCCATACTTCAACGTACTACTGAAGGACGACAAAAAGTATCCCTACGTTTGCATCACTTGGTCAGAAGACTACCCACGTATTTATATCACCCGCAAGCGCCAACTCAGTAACCAAAAAGATAAATATTACGGTCCCTATACAGATTCTCACTTGTTGCGGGAGATTTTGCGCCTGTGCAAACGGATATTTCCCCTACGTCAACGTCCCCAACCACTGTTTAAAGATCGTCCTTGCTTAAATTTTGATTTGGGACGCTGTCCGGGTGTGTGTCAGTCGCTCATTTCCCCAGAAGAATACCGCAAAATTGTGCAAAAAGTGGCGATGGTATTCCAAGGAAGAAGCAGTGAACTCATCGACATCCTCACAGAACAAATGCACAAGCAAGCAGAATTGTTGAATTTTGAAGCTGCGGCGCGGTTTCGCGATCAAATTAACGGCTTAAAGTCTCTGAGTGCGGAGCAAAAAGTATCCTTACCAGATGATACTGTTTCCCGTGATGCGATCGCTCTTGCAGCTGACGCTCAGCACGCCTGCATTCAATTATTCCAAATTCGCGCTGGAAAATTAGTCGGACGTTTGGCTTTTGTCGCAGAAGTACCCACCCTTTGCTCTCCCTCGAACCAAGGGGAATTGATGGGAGCAATTTTACAACGGGTTTTGGAAGAACACTACCAAACTGCCGAAGCAGTGGAAATACCCACAGAAATTTTAGTGCAATACGAGTTGCCAGAACCAGATATTTTGGCAGATGTGTTGACACAGCGTAAAGGTAGAAAAGTGACGATTGTAGCTCCCCAACGCCAAACTAAGGCAGAATTGCTTGAGATGGTAGAGCGAAATGCTCAGTACGAATTGCAAAGAATGCAAAAATTGAGCGATCGCAACCAACAGGCGATGGAAGATTTAGCTGCTATCCTCGACTTACCGGAATTACCCCACCGCATCGAAGGTTACGATATTTCCCATATCCAAGGTGCAAATGCGGTAGCTTCTCAAGTTGTATTCATTGATGGTTTACCTGCAAAACAGCACTACCGTCATTACAAGATTAAAAATCCCACAGTTACAGTTGGACACTCCGATGATTTTGCTAGTTTAGCCGAAGTTATAAGACGTCGCTTTCGCAAGTATGTTGAAGATCCCCAACTACAACGAATTGGGAATCCAGACTGGCCTGATTTAATCATGATTGATGGGGGTAAGGGTCAACTATCATCAGTGGTAGAAGTCTTGCAAGAAATGAATTTATTGGAAGACTTGCGTGTGATTAGTTTGGCGAAAAAGCGAGAAGAAATCTTTTTACCGGGAGAATCTGAACCATTGACCACAGATGTAGAACAACCAGGAGTTCAGCTGCTGCGACGATTGCGAGATGAAGCGCATCGCTTTGCTGTGAGTTTTCACCGTCAGCAACGCAGCGATAAATTGAAGCGATCGCGTTTAGATGAAATTCCTGGTTTAGGACACTATCGCCAAAAACAACTTTTGGGACATTTTCGTTCTGTTGATTATATTCGCCAAGCCACACCTACACAACTGGCTGAAGTTCCCGGAATTGGCCCACGTTTAGCACAAGAAATTTACGATTATTTTCATCCCTCTTGAGTTGCGAATATTTCTACAGGCGTTGAATTAATGAACCAGGTAGACATCATCATTAAAAATACATCCAACTTTGTCAAATGAAACTGCTGCTACTCTCACATACGCAGCTACCCACTTAAATAGATAAGCAATCTCAATCGGAATAAAGATTTTTGTAAATAAAATGATTGCAAAAACATTCCCAGAGGGTAGCATTCCTCCAAATCCAAAAACTGATTTAATTCTGTATGGAACTACAAAATTTTCTTTGGCAGGAATATAAGGACTAGTTAATGCATCGGGAACATAGAAAACATTAAAAATTGAAGGTATGCGTTTTTGTTCATTATATGCAAGAATTTCTGGTACGGGATGAATAATAGATTGGATATCTAAACCAAACTGTTTAATAAGTTGTGAAATCATTGGGGCTTTAGATACAAAATCTTCATCAATCAAGGGAATAGCCTTGTGTCCAGAAGACATTTGCCTATTATTCCAATGTGGCAAATCGCCAGCAGTAGCCAACAAAGTGAGACACTTTGTCTCTAAATCTATGGGACTGCCTTTTAATATTTCACGAGCGGCATTTTGTAGTTCTGTATTTAATTTTCCGTAAGAATGAGTTTTAAAAAATCTAACCAGAACGGAGGCCGGTTTTCCATCATCAGTCAAAGATTCATAAAGAAAACGAACGATTTGGGTTGCCAAATCCTCCATACTCACGGCATGTTTATCTAAATTGCGGAGTTTGACAGCACATTCGAACGATTGATGGCGAGTTAGTTTTGCTAGCTCATACATTATAATCCTCGTAAGTCTGTATTAAATAAAGCTTGCATCTTTTCGGGTAAGGGGTTGAATTGCTTATTTTACGCCTTTCCCCTTTCCCTTTTGCCCGTTCCGTGTCTGGAGACCGCAATTGTCTAGAGTCTCAACTTATGTAGCTATCCTGTTGTTTAGGCTCTCCAGTCTCAATCGGCAATGAGAAGTCGCGTGACCACTCGTTCCAAGAGCCAAAGTAGTTTCTGACATCTTTGATACCTGCTTGTTTGAGGGCGAGCATGGTATTAGCTGCTCTAGACCCCTTGAAACAGTAAATATATACCGTTGATTCTGGCGTAATACCGACCGACTCACAAATTTTCAGGATTTCTTCTTTTGGGCGAAACATAGGAATGGAAGAATTCGACTCCATCATGCGATACCATTC
>JANZYY010000514.1 GCA_026419705.1 Fischerella sp. | reverse complement strand
AATACCCAATCCCCCATATATATCGATCGGGAGTAAAAACTATGTCACAAGCTACCATAGAATCCATCCTGCAAGAAGAACGTTTATTCAAACCCCCTGCGGAATTCTCGCAAGCTGCTCAGATTAAAAGTCTAGAAGAATACCAAAGCCTCTACGAAAAATCCGTAGCCGACCCCGAAGCTTTTTGGGGACAGCTGGCAGCACAAGAATTACACTGGTTCCAAAAGTGGGACAAAGTGTTAGATTGGCAACCACCTTTTGTTCAGTGGTTTGTGGGTGGTAAACTGAATGTTACCTATAATTGTCTGGATCGACATCTCAGCAACGGTCGGCGCGACAAGACGGCTTTGATTTGGGAGGGAGAACCAGGGGACTCCCGTACTTTTACTTATGCTCAGTTGCACCGGGAAGTTTGCCAGATGGCAAATGTCCTAAAACAATTGGGAGTAAAAAAAGGCGATCGCGTTGGTATTTACATGCCCATGATTCCCGAAGTTGCGATCGCGATGTTGGCATGTGCTCGCATCGGTGCACCCCACACCGTTGTTTTTGGTGGTTTCAGCGCCGAGGCTCTCAAAGACAGGCTTTTAGATGCCCAAGCAAAAGTTGTAATTACTGCTGATGGCGGTTGGCGCAAGGACGCAATCGTGCCAGTGAAAGAACAGGTGAATAAAGCACTAGCAGATAATGGCGTACCCAGCGTCGAAAAAGTTTTAGTAGTTCAACGCACAGGGCAACTAGTTCACATGGAGCCGGGACGCGACCTGTGGTGGCATGAACTGCGGGAAGGTGTATCTGCTGATTGTCCCGCCGAACCAATGGACAGCGAGGATACGCTATTCATCCTCTACACTTCCGGTACTACAGGCAAACCCAAAGGCATTGTCCATACCACTGCTGGTTATAACCTCTATACCCACATTACCACTAAGTGGATTTTTGATGTCAAAGATACAGATATTCTCTGGTGTACTGCTGACGTGGGTTGGATTACGGGGCACAGCTACATAATTTACGGTCCTCTCTCCAACGGTGCAACAACGCTAATGTACGAAGGTGCTCCCCGCAGCTCCAATCCGGGATGCTTTTGGGACGTGATTCAAAAATACCGCGTCACTATTTTTTACACCGCTCCCACAGCTATCCGTACCTTCATGAAAATGGGAGAAGAACTGCCCAAAGCACGAGACTTATCTTCTCTGCGCTTGCTGGGGTCAGTTGGTGAACCGATTAACCCTACTGCTTGGATGTGGTACTACCGAGTGATTGGTAATGAACGCTGTCCGATTACCGATACTTGGTGGCAAACAGAAACTGGTGGGGCGATGATTGCACCCTTACCAGGAGCAACTCCCACCAAACCTGGTTCTGCGACCTTACCATTCCCTGGAGTCATTGCAGATGTGGTAGATGCAAACGGCAATCCCGTGGGTGAGAACCAAGGCGGATATCTGGTCATTAAGAATCCCTGGCCAGGAATGCTGCGGACAGTCTACCGCAACCCCGATCGCTATCGCAGCCCCTATTGGGAGCATATCCCCCCTAAAAATGGTCAATACTTATACTTCACAGGCGATGGCGCACGCAAAGATCGAGATGGCTACTTCTGGATTATGGGTCGAGTAGATGATGTGATTAATATTGCCGGACACCGACTGGGGACAATGGAAGTTGAATCAGCGTTAGTCTCTCACCCAGCCGTGTCAGAAGCAGCGGTTGTTGGCAGGCCGGAGGAAATCAAAGGTGAAGAATTAGTCGCATTTGTTACCTTAGAATCAGGATATTCGGCGAGCGAAGAACTAGCAAAAGAATTGAAACAGCACGTTGTTCGGGAAATTGGCGCGATCGCTCGTCCGAGTGAAATTCGCTTCACCGATGCTTTACCCAAGACTCGTTCCGGTAAAATTGTGCGGCGCGTCCTCCGCGCCTTGGCAGCTGGTCAGGAGGTTGTGGGCGATTTGTCAACTTTAGAAGACCGTGGTGTACTTGACCAATTGCGGGCAGGGACGTAAATTTTGACCGAGAGTACGCAGAAGACTTTGTGCCTTTGTGTCTTTGTGGTTTAAAAACAAATTTTATTAACCACCAAGGCACTAGGCACGAAGACACCAAAGTTAATATCTCGTCTCGCCTATTTGACAATCTGAACAAAAAACTCTATGTTTAAAGTGTATATACACTTAATCAACAGAAGTGGAAACATCTCAATATGATTTCACTCAAACAAGGTTGTGCCTTTGTGCCAATCTTCGCATAGCTGCACGAGCAGTAACGCAACTTTATGACGGTACTCTCAAGCCACTGGGTTTGCGTGGTACACAGTTCACTGTGCTAGCAGCTTTGATGCAGACGGGTTTAATAAAGTTGACTGACTTAACAAACGTGTTGTCTATGGATCGCACTACTCTCACACGTAATCTTAAACCCCTTGAGGAACAGGGATTGATTGAAATTACAGTTGGTGAGGATCGTCGTGAGCGCCTTGTATCGCTGACTCCGCAAGGTCGAGTGGCTGTGGAAGAAGCACTTCCTCTATGGGAGCAAGCCCAGACCAAAATGGTTCAGGGATTGGGAGCAGAAGCCGTAAGTAGTTTGCTGGCTCTTCTTGCCAATTCAACTCAAATTGCTCAAGGGGCTTAATTTTTTTGGCAAATATGTGTATATACACTTTATTCACAAAAACTGGAAATTCAATGATGACAGACATGCTGACCAAAATACCTGCCTATGTTGCAGTCCTGATTATCTTCACCGATCTTGCAGTTGGTATCGCGCTATGGCTTAGTGTAACTCGAATTGTCAAGGGTCTTAATTTACCAGCAAACGCACAGCGAATCACTGCGGTTCTCATGGCAGTAGTGCCAGCAGCATGGTTGATTTTAGCACCAATGCTAGCAGCTACTATGAATTCTTATGTGCCAGCTCTGCATTCTGGTGCTCCGACCATTGGTATGCTACCTCTGATCCTCATACCTGTTGTGGTTGGTCTAGTGTTACTTCGTTCACGTACATGGCAAAACATTGTTGTAACAGCACCACAGCACTGGTTGATTGGGATTCAAATCTACCGAATCATTGGTATCGTATTTTTGCCATTGATGGTTTTGGATGTCCTACCTGCTTACTTTGCTATTCCAGCAGGTTATGGCGATCTCATCACTGGCTTACTTGCTCCACTAGTTGCTTATTGGGTCTGGAAACAAAGAAATGGCTGGCGCAGCTTAGCAATCCTATGGAATGCCATTGGTTTGCTAGATTTGGCGATCGCAGTAGGTATTGGTAGCGGTATTCTCTACAGCAACTTAAGTCAGACTTTGTTTCATGAAAAAATTCTCATTACTCAACCCTTCGCTTATTTTCCACTGTCGCTCATTCCGCTTTTCGTTGTTCCCATTGCAACTGTGCTGCATATCTATTCACTCATCAAGCTAATTTCACAAGCACAAACCACGACGAGTAAGTCTAATCGAATTTCAGTGTTAATAACTGATGTCTGGTAATTCCTGCCTATAGCGTTCTTTCAAAAGTCGGGAAGGCATGAAAATATCCTTTCCCCTTTCCTCGCAAGTCAGCTTCAGTTATACCTGAGCATAGGTTGGTAGCCAGCCACCGGGAGGAGTCAGATCGAGGATATCCGGACGCCGGGAAGCACGACCTGATAACAAGAAAATTTCTCCTTGGTAAGCCCATACCCGCAGGTCTGTCCATAGGGAAATGCTTTCATCAGTATTTGCAAATTGCAGAAGGGATTTGGGGATCTTCCTCTGAGCAACGTAGTGTTCTCCGTGCTTGAGCAACCGCTGCAGTCGCGATCGCCCTACTTGCTCGCCAGTGAGTACGCCACGACCCCCAAAACCATAAAGTGGCTTAAAGAAAAACTCTTCCTTCGTGTGGGCGATCGCCTCTAAATTATCTTCCCGGATCAGGCGAGTTTCGGGCACATGGGCGCTTAGTATAGTTCGTTCTTCAGGTTGAATACCCAACTGTTCATCGGGATCGGCAACAGACAGAAACTCTAGCAACCGCTTATCGCTGCGGGTAGCATAAGTAAAAGGATTAGGAGCAACATAGACTCTACTCACATCTTGCACCTGGAAATATGGATGTCAAAACCACAACCAAGTGTAAGAGCTGTCTCTTATACA
>JANZYY010000513.1 GCA_026419705.1 Fischerella sp. | reverse complement strand
TAGATGTACAGACATGTCCTGGCAGGTCTCTACTTTTTAACTAAGAACCTTTAATTTTTCCGCTCAATAGCATCTCTGGTAATTTTATACGCTTCCACAAAAGTTCGATAGGATTCTTGAGAAATATTTTCTGCGATCAAATCAGTTGCTACTCGTTCGAGAATTGCATCTAACTCTTGTTGAAGTGAATTTTGATTTATTGTTTTATCTTGCAGCAATGCGACTGCGGCTTTGATATATTCCGCAGAAATTTCTCTCTGCTTTTGTTCAATTTCTTCATAAGTAATGTGTCTTTCTCTTTCGATGGCTTCTCTAGTAGTTTTATAGGCTTCATTAAAAGTTCGGAATGACTCTTGAGAAATCCTTTCGGCAATTAAAGCTTCAGCAGCTTTTTTGAAAGTTTCATCAAGTTGTTTTTGCCTATCTTCCAGATTGCCTAGACTTTTATCCATAAGATTTATAGCCGAATGAATATAATCATCAGCTTCATTTTTTTTACCACGCTCAATCCATAACTTTAGTTGCTTGAACCAGGAAAATACCAAGAGGACAATTGTCAAAATTAAAGCTAAGAAGTCTGCATTTTCTTGGACAAAAGAAGGTTTGTCTCGCTCGTAAAAGGCAACTGCACCTGGATGGATAGGAATACCTGTTCCGTCGTTTTCTCGGGGACGGCTAATACTGGCCATTAAAGGTTTTACTTCCGCATGTTTTTGGGCGATCGCATTTGCGATCGCTTGACGATTTTCAAAGATAATTCGAGTGATTTGTTGAATCACATTGTTATCTACTTGTTTGCTAGCCACTAGTAGCCTATCTACTGCTACTGTATCCAATTCATTCGCAGGCATGGGAGGATTACCTCTGTATGCTCCTTGAGGAATTTTGGCAGATTCAAAGGCAGGATACTTTATTTTCATCGCTTGTGCCTGGGTGATGGGCAGCAAACGTCCATTTTGAGCTTGCACAAGTTGAGCGATACCAAGATTACCTAAAGCGCGGACGCGAAACAATGCATCTGCCCTTTTAGCTTTAAAATCTTCTTCTGCTTGCTTATCATTGTAATATTTGCTTTTTAAGCCTAAGATGACAAAATCAGGCTTGTCTGCTTTCATCAGACCGTAATGTTCTGCTACTTTCACAAAAGACTGATATTGTCCACCCCTAGCAGGTAAAGCGATTCTTTTACCCCGAAGTTGATCAAATTGTTTAATATTAGGGTCTCTAACTACCAGCTGAAACAAATCCCGATACAACACCGCAACAGCTGTTGGAGATACTTTATTCTGAGATTGTTGTGGTTGAGATTGGCGGCTTTCTATCAAATCCATTTCCTGACCGACAACATCGGCTTGAGCTGTTGCTAACTCGACTTTTCCGTCTTGTAACAATTGCAGATTTTCTGCTGTGCCGCCAGTTGGCAATAATTTAATATGAATGTGAGATTTTTGTTTAACCACTTTTTGAATGGCTTCGCTGATAATATAGCTTTCTCCTTCTGGGTCTCCAGCAGCAAGGGTGAGTTGAGGTGCTGTCAGACGGAGAAAAATATTCCAGATGATGATAATAATTAAGCCTATACTGGTAATCCCAAGACTAATAAATACTAACTTTGATTGAGGATCGAGCTTTTCAAAAAAAGTAATCGGATTTGCCTTGGCAGGAGTTGTTGATGCCATATATGCAAAATGGTTATTTCAGGATGCTCGTAATTTATTTTTCTTGATCTCAATCAACCCTTAGTTAGATTTTTAGGCAATCCGCCATTAGATAGATAGATAGATCTCGATCGGCTTCAGTCCCAAGAAGGAGAAATTCCAACGATTTTGTTGGGTAAATTTTGGTCAGTAAATTTAGTTGTGCAAAAATCCTGGTGAATCTAATGTGGGTACGCCGAAATGATGGCGCATCTGTTTTTGTATTGGCATCCGAGGATATTTGCAAAGTGCTTAGTCTATTGAGGCAGGAATATTCATGAATAACATCAAAGATAACAAACTTGTAGAAAATATTATTCCATCGCAACCACCTATCGAGCCACAATCTGATGTGCATGCACTGAAGTCTCGTCTAGAGTGGGGCGAACCAGCTTTAACAATCCTGGATGTACGCGATCGCAATACCTTCAACAAGGGTCACATTATGGGCGCAATGCCAATGCCATTAGATCAATTGGTAGACCGGGCAGTTGCATCCATAGCAAAAGTTCGTGATATATATGTTTATGGTGCCAATGACGAAGAAACTGCCCAAGCTGCACAAATGCTGAGACAAGCTGGATTTGAACATGTATCTGAACTTAGAGGTGGTTTGGCAGCATGGAAGGCAATTGGCGGTGCAACAGAAGGTGCTGTTGAAGCACAAATTCCTCCTGGTCCTGGTGCATACAATGTTGTTGACCGACTCAAAGAACATGTAGAAACTCAGGAAAAAGAAGTATAAATTTAGTTTGGTGGTTCAGAAACTTTTAGTACGGCACCACCGATGAAAGTCCTTATCCCTTCTGCCTTCTACCGTCTATCCCCTGCCTGATTTTCACAGTAGTTAATAGTCACTAGTCCTTTGTCATTGGTTACATACCACTCACCAATGACAAATGACAAAAACATTAGTGTTCAAACACATCCTTGAAGTACAACAAATCCAAGGAAACTATAGTTGGTAAACACTGAAAGCATTGTTGAGCAATTTCCCAACGTTCCTCTCGTTGCAGCATTGCGATCAATTTCTCTCGCAAACTCAGTAGATAGCGCACATCATTTGCAGCGTAACTCAGTTGGGCTTCTGTCAGATTAGCAGCGTTTCCCCAGTCAGAACTTTGAGAGCTTTTATCGAGTTCCACTTGTTCGAACTCTAGCACCAAGTCTTTGAGACTGTGGCGTTGGGTATAAGTACGTGCTAACTTGCTGGCTATTTTGGTACAAAAAACAGGATTGACTTTAATATCGAGATGGTAACGCAAGGCGGCAATATCGAAACGAGCAAAGTGAAATACTTTCAGGATATTTGCCGCTTCCAGTAGTTTTTTTAAGTTAGGGGCTTGTGTTTGCCCTTTGGCAATACGGATTGCGGTTACTTTGCCTTCGGCGTTGCACAACTGTACCAAGCACAAGCGATCGCGCTGTGGTATTAATCCCATTGTCTCTGTATCAACAGCGACCGCATCAGCTTTTAAATACTGAGAAAGAATGATATCGCTAAGATCGCGATCGCAAATCTGAAAATTTTGTAATTCCATGAACCACCACAAAATCAATGCAATGTCTACTAGAGCAAACTCCTGCGAGACACTACATTATTTTAGTAGTTGATGGTTGGTGTTTGGTTAGTAGATAGTAGATAGTAGATAGTAGTTAGTAGTTAGTTGATTACCACTAACCACTAACCACTAACTACTAACAGTCAACACGATAAATACATTTATTTATGCTGAATATATTCATTGATTACGAAGAAAAATTTGCGTTAAGTAAACTTCACCTTTACTATTAGTTGCGACACCAATACCAGTTAAATTGTAATTGCCTTTAATATTGATAAGATGATCGGGACTGTTAATCCAGCTAGTAAAAGCTTCGGTGGCAGGATCGCTAAATCCTTGATTAAAAGCAACATTCTCTGCTGCGCTTTTGTAACGAAGAGAAATTGCATTGACTCGCTGTTTAAATCCTTGATGGCTAAACGGAACTTTACCGTTAGCCATATTTTTACTATGAATCCTTGCCTGCTTGGTGATATTTGAATTGAGAGTTAATTTCGGTAAACCTTGAGAGATTCGATATCGATTAATTTGAGTAAATACTGATTTTTCTAAATCTGTTGTTTTGAAATTAATAGAATGTGCGAACGGAGGTGAGGAAATGGAAAGAATTTGATTGATGAACAGTTTATTTTTAGGAGTTTTTCCTGAGGGAATGATTTTTAATCCACTAGCAAGGACAAGCATACTTAAAGCAATGCCAAGAGCAGATTGTCTAATCATGTAAAGTTACGTAGTGTATTTAAGTTATGAAGATAAGTACCCTGGTTTTTGGTTTCTTGATATACCTGTATAATTTGCAGTATTCAAGAGTTTTCCAGATGTCCACCTATCCCGATTTTGGCGTTAATTACGGGTAATTTCAATCCTATAAATGTGAAGTAATTT
>JANZYY010000050.1 GCA_026419705.1 Fischerella sp. | reverse complement strand
CTCACACCCTACCAGATGGCACTGTCATTACCCACTCTCACACTCACGACCATCTCCACGAAGAAGCATCGCAAATTCACGCCAAAATACATGGCACAACTATAAATTTAGAACAGGATATTTTAGCAAAAAATAACCTGATAGCAGCCCAAAATCGCGGATGGTTTAAAGGTCGAAATATCCTGGCATTAAATCTCATGAGTTCTCCTGGTGCAGGGAAAACCACCCTCTTAACTCGTACCATCAATGATTTAAAGCATCAATTAACTATCAGTGTCATTGAAGGCGACCAAGAAACTATTAATGATGCAAAAAAAATTCAAGCGACAGGCTGTAAGGTTGTACAAATCAATACAGGCACAGGCTGTCATCTTGATGCCACAATGATAGAAAGAGGATTGCAAAAACTGAATCCGCCCCTAGATTCAGTGGTGATGATTGAAAATGTTGGTAATCTGGTTTGTCCAGCTTTATTTGATTTAGGCGAACACCTGAAAGTGGTGATTCTCTCTATTACCGAAGGAGAAGATAAGCCGATCAAATATCCTCATATGTTCCGTGCTAGTGAGATTATGATTCTCACCAAAATTGATTTGTTGCCTTATGTGCAGTTTGACGTAGAAAAGTGTATAGAATATGCCCAGCAGGTCAATCCTCACATTAAGATTTTTCAAGTTTCGGCATTGACTGGAACTGGGTTAGAAAATTGGTATGAATGGCTAACACAAAAGGTAGTAAATTTGTCAATAATCTAAAACTCAAATATTACACTTAAATCATGAAATTTAGTGACATTTTTTAAAGATGAAAACAGATTTCATATTATTTGTGACTTACCAATAAGGAAAATACTAATTCAGAGGGTTATACTCTGAAAGTAGATGGTCTAAAAGTTTACGTTCGTAATGAGATAAATCTTTTGCAGATGTTACTATTTCCTGTAATTTAGAGTAAATTAAATCATGCTCAAATGTTTCTATGCATGCTTGTAACTCTCCATATAATTCTTGAAAACTGAACTCAGTTGCTAAAGCCAAGGAAATTTGTTCTCTGTCTCTACCAAGTAATTGACCATTAAACTGATAATCTTCTTGAGCATTTTGAGATAATAACCCAAGGGTATAGGCTAATAGCAAATTTTTATAAGCCTGGGTAAATTCTTGACTTTTACCAATTTCCTCTGGTATTAAATCGGGAATATTTTCGTCTTGCTTTATTTGTTCGCTCTGAGTACGCTCATAGCAGTCTCGATAAAACTCAATTTGACTGAGAAAATAAGCCGGAAAGCCTAATGAACGAGTTAAAACACACAAACGTTGCTCGTCTTCCCCTACTAATACTGTTAAAGTGCGGCTAATGCGACTGTAATGCTCAAAAATTTGTTCTTTATCTTTTGCTGACACCCACAGGGTAAGTTCTCGTTGAGAAGTCGGGTTTAAATTAGTATCAATATCTTGAAGTCGCAGCAACAGGTTAGCACTATCATGAAGCTGATTCATAAGCAGGCTGGCTGTGTTGGCCGCAATTATATCTGGTTGCTTCAGTGCTTCTCCAATCGACAAATCACTCAAATGCTCGAATTGTTGGCGAGTAAAGCTAATGAGTTGATTCTCAAATGCTTCAGAAGAAATTTGCCATGACTGAGAACGGCTAACTTGTTCTTGAATGAATCTATTAATTGCCAATTTTGAAAGGACACTTTGATAATAAGCATCAATATCCGCGTCAGTCAGAACTGTTAGCCGAATTTCAGAAAAAGTCGTGGTAGCTAGTTCGCGTTTAGCAATTAAATTATTGTGTAGTTGAGAAAAGTTGGATAGAGTTTGATGTAAAGTTTCAGCTCTTTGTTTAGCTGTTTTAATCAGATAATTCAACGCCTCAATGCGGAGATTTTGGGCGTATAAATCGTACTCTAACTTTAATTGCTCGTTATAGCTGCGCCGCAATTCTACGGCGGTTGCTTTCAAACTGCTTTCTAGTCGTTTAATGTGTTTTTGAACCTTTGAGATGCGATCGCGAATGTTAGTGCTGTACTTGAGCCAAACTATTCCTAAGTATGTCAGAATTGTTACCGCTGTTCCCAGCAGGTGATGAACTAAGTTACCCCAAATTTGTTGGAATAACAGCCACAGTGTTGATTGGCTAAAAATTCCAGTCAGAATCAACAAACCGAATAAAGCAACAGCAATCAGTGTCGGATAAATAACTAGATACTGAGAGCGAAAACGGCTTTCTTCTGCTAGCAGTTCATTGAGGTTGTCTGTGGCTGTTTCCAGTTGATTTTCAATGGCAGTTAAGTGTTTTTGAGCTACAACGATCGCTGCTTCGGCTTGTTCGCGAGCGCGAGCGATCGCCATAAACCGAATTTGTCGAGCTTGTTCGATTTCTGTATTTAACGCTTGGCGATACTCAGCGATCGCCGTTTCTAGCTGTTCTTGAATTGTTTGTAACTCTTGCAGTTGTTGATTGGACTTTTTTTCATCTAAAGCATATTGTAATTGTTGCCGTCGCAATTTTAAAGAAAAAATTTGGTTGAGTAGATTTTGCGTGGCTTCTCGATCAATTGTGACTTGTAATCTTGAGTCAAGAAATGCTTCAGCCGCACGCAGTTCTGTAATCAAATTCTGAGGTTGATCGCTAATAGAGTCAGTTTGTAATTCCAAATATGCATAAGTCAAGATATTTAATAACCTAACAGCTTCATGCAAGCCACTAGGTACAGCATCAGCATAGCGATTAATATGGTGATCCAAGAAAGTAGTTAGTGCTGTCTGCACTTGTTTGCAACAACTTTCTAGCGTACGCTTATACAGAAGTAATTCTTTATTGGCAAATTGCCGATAAGCACGCTGCAATTCCAGTCCATATTCTTGAGCTTTGCCAGGACGAATGTCAAAGTGCGGACTAAAATCTTGCCAAACTGGTTTACCATTATCTCGCTCTAATTGAAGTAATGCATCGGTATACTCTTCGCTGAGTACAAATTCTTTGGCATATAATAGTAACTTGCGATTTGCCTCTCGCGTCAATTCTGGTTGTGCCAAAAACTCTTTAAGAATATCAGCAGCTAAAGCTGTACTCAAACGATTGATAGCTGTTTCTGCTGGAAAAAACAACTCTCCGTAGCCAAAAGCACTGTAAGCAGGAATTTTCCCCCGGACTTTGTGTGTACCAATCAATAATCCGCTGGTTTCTAATTCAACAGTGAGAAAACCCGCGAAAGCATCAGCATAGCTTTGTAAATTAGCTTTGAGTTCCCCGATTCGCTCGTCAATTAGCCAACAGTTATCAAAAGGCGGTCTTTTTTGATTATTTGCAATTACAACTCCACTAGTCATCTTGTGATCTAGCTCTTTGAGAAGCGCGTAGGCTGCACTGTAATCTGCTGTTCCTGCATGGGTAAATAATCCTGGTAATAGCAACAACGATTCTAAACTGTGGGGGATATCTGTAAAGTATTTAGTAAATAGCCAGCGAATTAGGCGTGCCAGATCAAAAACTACTCCTCTAGCAAGCTGATTGCTGGCTGAGAACATGATGTATATTTTGTACCAGCGACTGATTTCAACTCCTTGTTGTTTCGCAGCGATCGCTTCTGGAGATTGATTGACTGATTTGAGTAAATCAATCAGGATTGTTTGTAGTTCGTCAGTCGCTTTGGTAAACTGAGTACGGATTTGGCAGAGAGAATTTTTTCTACCGTCAGTTTGGGCAAGATCAAAACTTGTATCAGCAAACCGATCTAACTCAGTACTGAAGTCAAAACTTTGACCATCACAGGTGAGGACATACATGTGAATTAGGCGGCTTTGGACAGTGGAAAATTGTTTAAGTTGTCGTTTAATGGCTGCACAAAAAGCCGCACTGTGAGGATCGAGTGTAATTAGAATGGTTGGTTTCGGCATGAGGATAATTTTAAGAGTGCAGATTATAGCAGTTTGCAATTGGATGACAGTACAAGATAAAAAACGAACACAGATGTAGACGCGCTTTGCGCGGCTTCCCGTAGGGTACACAGATGAGCACCGATAAAGCTGTACTTCATTCAAAGGAGAAGCGCTATATAGGCTAGGTAATCACATCCAAATTTTCTAGGTAGGCTTCAATTTCCTGGATTTCCATTTCCACTTGTTCTTTAATCTGGTAATCAACTTGGCCCTGCCCTAAACGCTGAGTCAGGTGAACAATGTAGTTTTCCAAAATAGATTTGGCTTTGTCCTGATCTTGGTGAGTAATATGCTCAACTTTGTCAGCAATTTCTTTGACTAGAGGCAAGTTACTTTTGAAAGCTTTGAATGCTGACTTGCGATCGCCTCCCAAAAGCAAAACTCCGCCCTCTAATTTTCTTGCTTGGTCTGTATGGACAAAATATTGCTTTCTCTGATTAACAATTAACTTATATGGGTCGGGTGCGAGTGCTAAAGCAAACCAACGTAATGCCCCACCATCATCTTCTGGAGGTATTAAATTAGGTAAGTTTGTCCAATTACGGTCTAAATGCTTGAAGACTTTATCTGGATCTAGGTAAGCTAGCTCCATATCTTTCATGCCATTGAAGGCAAATAAAGGCACACCTATTTCCACTCGAAACAGGGTGACTTTGTGGGCTTCGCCTGTAGGTACAAAAGACGGATTATTTCTTCCTTTTGGCAAACGACTCGCAAGAGGCGGATCGCTAAAAACAGTTTTGTTACTTTCTACTCCGTAGTAATAAAACTCTGTAATGACATGCTGCTGTTTAGCAGGAATTTCGGAATCTTGATACTGCCACAGAGGAACAGCCAGTTTGCCAAGTTGTTGCAAATCTTGTCCCGCATCTTCTGGATTGCTATCTGCCAAAACCTGCTCAACTGTCATACTGGTGAGTGGATGGTAAGCCTCATCTACAAATGCGAGAATTTCCTTCTTGACATCTTCAGCTTTTTTCTCTGCCCATTTAGTCAAAGTTTGAAATTGTTCTCGATACCAACGGATGAAGTCTTCGCCACTAATTTTGGGCCGTTTTGATTGCAGATTGATACGTGCAATTGTGTGAATAAAAGGATTGTCATTATTACTTTGGCGGCTGACTTCAATATAACTCTGTTCTAAATCTCGATAAACTTTATCTAGGTTGTTGTGAATTCGTTGGCACTTTTCTTTAATTTCTTCTACTCTATTTCGCAACACACCATAGAGTTCAGCTGCTTTATCACACCGCTTCCAATGTAAGTAAATTTTCCACTTTTGGTCAACCCGCTCTTTATATCTCTGACAAGTTGCTTGGATAGTATTTTTATTTAAGAAAAATGCTTCTGCGGCTTCTTTAATCTTGTCTTCTTGGGCTTCTAATTTCAAAGTACTGAAATTAGATTGTGCCTCTTGCGCCTTGCGCTGCACAGTCTGTTGTAATTCATCCAGTTTTTGGGATAATTTAGTCACAAATTCTAAGGTAGAAGCTAGACCATTGGGACGGTTGATACCCCGTTCTAACCAAGCAGAGATAGCAGCAGTTGCAGTTTGTTCTAAACGATAAAAATTCAATCCTAGTTCTTGAGCCGTCCGTTGCTCCATTTGATCCAACTGCCGTTTGTAGAGTTCCTTGATTGTTGGTAAGGCTGTGCGATCAAAGCGCATTTCACCAATTCTGAACTCTGGTTTGATTTGTCCACCTTGTCTGGTTTCAATCAATGAATCTAAGACAGTAGTAGCTTCTACTAACTTGCAGTCTTGTAAAAACCTTATAATTTCGCTTTCTAAATCAATTGTTGGCGTAGATGCCATTAACTCATTCTTCAGCAAGTTTTGAGCGTCTTCTAGTTTCATCCGCTCATATTGCTGTACAGGCAAAGTTAGAGTAGCAAAGCCAAAACTACAATAGTTGATATAACGTCCTCGGACTTTTTCTCCAGTTGCAAGATAAGCACGAATATTATCGGCAACGTTAGCAGCATCTAGACCGATTTGAGAACCAATTTGGATGTACAAGCCATCTGCAATTAAATTTTGCAAATCATCAGGACGGCTGACAACAGTTCCTTTTTTGTTAATGCCATCAATTAAAAATACTGCATCAAAGGGAGGGCGATCGGCTTTGACTTTGGAAATACCATAATCAATTTCAATGGCGTTGGACGGTGATAACCCCCAAAAGTATTCAATTTCCTTAAGAGCGCCATAGGCATTCGATTTAACTAAGTGAGTTTGGGGGAGATTGGCAAATACCCTTGGTAAAACAAATACTCCAGTAATATTGGAAAAACTATTGAGGTGTTGTCGTGCCAAAAATGCTACATCTAAAAACGTGCCGCTACCCGTCCCACCAGCTAAACTAGCAATAATAAAAATTTCAACACCATCGCGACTAGAAACTTGAAAGTTGTCTGAAAAAGCTTGTTTGCCAGTACGAATTTCGCGTACAGCACTGATTGCTTGAGCAATTAAACCATTAATATCACCTACTTTGGCAAATAAAGCCAAGCGTCCACGCGCTCGAATTTGTCCGGCACCACTGATCAGGCTGGATGTGGGAATCTCCCTTGGCCACCATTCAGCGATGTGGTCGTTACGTGTTATACATGTTGGATTTGCTACTGAAATTGCGTAAAGTTCGTTAGGTTCTAGGAAAACCTTCGTGCCATCAGGCGATTTTTCTCGTTCTTGGATGTTTTCGGTAGTATCAATTGAAAGAAAACGAATAATTTCTGGTACTGAACCGTAAACATCTATAAATCGCTTTTTGAGCTTAAGCACAACTTCATAACCCGTTCCTCCTAACCCAATGACAACGGTAGGACGAAAAACAACCGTGGGACGCGACATGCACTCTCCTGTGACATAATTCAATAGTTTGACAGCCCACTGCTCTGCTCAAAGGGCCGTTGCTGTCCAATCCAGTTAAATCGCAGCTTAACGTTACCAAGTTGGATAGTATCCTCATTGTAAAGTTGAGCCGTAGTTATCTTTTCATTATTGACAAAGGTAATACCTTGTACACACCGTAAATCTACGTGCTTTCTGCCTGTCCGCCAAATTGTGACTAATTCGGCATCGGCATTTGTAGAAGCGATCGCTGGTATTAATACGCTCAGACGCACTTTATTCACTTGCAAGTGAGTAAGACTGATGTATTGTTCTTCCGGCGATATTGGTAGTGGTTCTAGTACTTCCAGTTCTCCTTCTAGGTGGGTGCGGGTGCGGATATCTTGGAGTAATTCCAAAGGCGTTTTGCGTTGAATCAAACAAATTGCGATCGGAGCAATTAACAACACTAGCAGCACTAAGAGCGACCAAGTAATGATTTTTCGTCCCAGTGGTATCAAAATATCTAGATAAACTTCTGTACTGATCGGACTTGCAATCGGATCATCTGGGATTAGTACCAAAGTGAAGGTGCGCTTACCTTCAGAACTGTTATCAGCAACCCGTAACTGCACAGGAATTTTAGTTTCCCCAACTTGCAAGGATATGCCTGCTGAAGGTTGTGCTAGAGAAATATCTTTGGAATTGCCTTGCAGTTGTAATTTAGCTGTTGCGGATATATCACTTTTGACTACTAAAGTTTGGGTTTCAGTTGTTTTACCTGCTTCTGTGGAGCCAAAATCTATCTTTGTAGGTTGCACTTTTAGTGTTGGCTTAATGGTTACAGGCAGGTCTATTTTAATTGGTGCGATCGCTTTGTCTGCGGTCGTCAACACCAAGCGCAAGCTATGAACACCTCGCTTAACCTCTGCTGGTATCTGCAAACGCACGGGAATGACTGTTGGTCTATTCGCAACTAAGTCGATTGTGCGATCGCGGGGAATTAAGCGAATGCCACTTTGGTTAAGGTCTTCCAGTTGCAAATTTACTGTAGCCTTGACATTACTAATGCCATTAATATTGAGCGGTTTAGTAGTTGTTCCAGGCAATATTGGCTGCAAATTGGGAGTAGGTAAATTGACATCAAGCTTGGGTTTAATCAGTACTGGTCGGATATTTTGAGCCAACTTATTGAGTTGAACACCTCCAGGATCTTGCAATACCTTTCCCTTTCCGGAAAGCGCTGGATTGCTGGCAAATTCATTCAGTTGCTTTTCGTGTTCTTTTAGTCCCAAAGAGACGAAAAATATATATGGTTTACATTGTTGCTGGCGCAAGAATTGGGTATTACTAGGGATGGAAACAGGATTAGGAATACCAACCACATCCTCTAATCCGTCTGTCAAAAATACTATACTGACAGTGCGACCAAGAGCATCAGCAGGTTGGTTTAACACAGCAGAATGTTGCAGCGTCTTTTGCACAGCCTTACCTGTATGAGTACGCATACCCTGAGCCTGGAGTGAGCTAATTATTTGCTTGAGCTTACTTCGGTCAAGATTACTAGTAATGGTGATATTATTGGCATTTAGAGTTACATCTTTGTCAAAAGAATAAATAGTAACTGTATCGCCCAATCTAGCCGTGTTTACAAATTCAGTCACAGAATTCTTTACTTGAGCAAAGATGTTTTTTTTCGGCCTACACCACGCATTGAAGCAGAAGTATCTATTACCAAAATCCAGTCAATTCCCCCTTTTGGAGTATTCTGAGCAAATGCACTAAAGTAGGTAAGAGTAGATATTAGAGCTAAAGCAACAATACTTGGGATGGAAGTAAATCTTAACCAATGCTTGCAGTATCGAAAACTCATTGATAAATTTCTCCAGCCATTTTTATGGCTTACAATTTAATTTTTATAAGATTTAACAGTTGATAAAATAACGATAATTACTATGATTTTTTTATTTTATATTCAATTTACTATCACATTAAAGGGATAAAATTAATATCAATATGGGATAGGGTAGTATTATTTGAGATTTGTGAAATAAGCTTGTAGTTAAAACTTTTAATCCAAAATAACGCCACTTGCTTTAACTTTAGAAAAGTAAGGCAGTAGCTCAAAAATTTAAAATCAAAAATTAAATTGCTGTAAGAAATGCTAGATTAAATTATATATTAACCACTTAATTTAAAAATGTCACTTTTTTGACCTATTCAGCAATAATACGGTTAAGGTCGGTGTTTTCTTTGGGTCTAGCAACTGTACACATACCCAGCGATCGCTTTGTCTAATGTCTAAGACAAGCCGTTACTCTACTCTTTGAGAGCAAATCTGCAATGGCTTTTGCTACAAGCGCGATATTTGTCATGAGTGCGTGAATTACTGAAATGAGAAAGCATTCAGACATATTGAGAAAGTAATCTGCCATTTTACTTGCACAAAAAATCAAAATGAGAAAGCAATCTGCCGTTCGCTAATTGAAATGGACTTGATCCATTTTCCTGATGTAATGATTAGTTATGGCGATCGCAAAAATCTGACATCAATTCCATAACGGCGCAAGCCAAGCGCGATCGCCGGATCGACATTTTCATCCAGATGAAAGCGAATTCGTTCACTCATTCCGCAACTGTCTGAGTTTTTCTTGGAGACGCGAGGGATGATTTTGCTTCAGTACTTCAACTAACTCATCTTCTTGTGCTGTGCGGCGATCGATTTCGTCTCGGTGATCGAAGTAATAAGCAATTGCTGCATAAACAGATGCCAGCGATAGGTCATACTTACCAGCAATCTCTACCAATGAATACCCCAGCTTTAAATGCATCAAGGCCACATCTTCTACAGCAATGCGAGTACCGACAATGCGGGGCTTCCCACTCCGCACATCAGAAGCGATCTCGATATGCTCCCGACTGACTAACTGCATTAGTAAATCTTCCAGGTCTGTTCAATAATTTAATAATATACAGTTGTCCTGGCTCTGACAAAGTTATATATGGAACCAGACCAGCAGAATCTCTGTTTGACCAACCTGGGCGATCGCTATCCAGTAGGTTTGATTACAGAAAGCAATCGCCTAAAACCTAACTTAAGCGATCGCGCTGAAGGGGTGACAAAGAAGCTATAAAGCAGACTGGATAAGGTGCATAGCACGTAGACCCTTGTGAAAATAGGGTAATTTATTTGGCTTTAAGCACATCAAATCATGAGCTAAATCAGCGCAAAATTCCATTGCGCCCACCCATAAATAGCCGTATAAACCAACCCAAAAAGCACTATGTCGGCGGTGTAATCGTCGTAATTCTTTCAAACGACCAACATATTTTTGTAGTCCGATTTGTCGAGAATTACGACCAGATAAAACGGCACAACTATAGGCAATAGCCATCAATAAAATCAGCGAAATTAACCGTTGACCATCCGCAGATGTAGATTCCAGATTATAGCCAACCGTCTTGCAATCTTTGAAGATTGCTTCTATGCCACTACGTAGTTTAAATGCTTTGATAGCCTTTGAAAGACTATCAAGATTAGTCAAGAAAAACCAGCCATGAGGCTCAACTTTACCACGATATTTACGTTTGTAATATCCAGCCAGATTAAATTGAGCAAAGCCTTTCTGCTTGCTAGCTTGAATCCCCTCTAGAAAAAACGAGATTCCTGGTTTTAATCCCAGAGATTGTAACCGTTGATAAGATTTATTTTCTTGTCGAATCTAAGTACCTTGTTTTTGACGGAGTACAAAGCTAATTTTCTTACTCTCTAACCAATTCGCCAGTTTTATACTATGAAATTCTCTATCTCCTAGTACCAGAATTTCATATCCTTTAAATAATCTCAACAATGGTCGAATTAACTTTTTCTGTTCACGGAAGTTGCTACATCCTCTTTTTGGTAACAATAGCCAATTTACTGGAATGGCTCTTTTCTGTTCAATTCAGCTGATTACAAACACATTTTGCTGTTTCCACTGTGTTCTATCAATAGCAAATACCAGTCTTTTTCCCTTAGTTATTCGACTATTTTTTACCCATCTTTTGAGTAGAGGGAACCATAGATATTGAATTGATAACTGCGGCAACAGCAAAAACCTTTGAATACTCCGTCGCCTGCTTTCAAATCTTATCGGCTGCGGAAATACTGTTGCTAACTTTTCAATCGTGACCGTTTTCTGAAATTGTAACAGTATCACCAAGATTTGTAGCATCTTGTATTGTGCTGGTGTCAGTAGATTTTCAAAGCAGCTAGTGTAGAATTTCGGTAACATTATCATTTGATAGGTCTTGTTGAGAATACCTGACCTATCTTTTTTTACCTCAAAACGGTCACACTCCGCTATTTCTAGTGCTTCCGCCCCCTTGTCACCCCGTCAGGCGATCGCGCTTGGTAATCAACATACAGTTGCTGATATTTTGTCCCTAAGAAAGAATCGACTATTACAGCCAATCTCGATAAGCCGAAATTTCATTGACACTAATTTCAAATGGTATCCCCTTACCAAATGGAGGATGAACGCGAATGATAGTGTCACTGCTAAATTTTTCTAGCTTATTCCCTATTTGAGGAATATTGTTGACGATATGCCAGTAAGTTACTATGTCCGGGCAGTCAATTACTAATTTCAGACTGCTACCATCTGTGGTGAGATACCACTGACAATTCGACAATAACACTTGGGTAATGCGATCGCACCCTTGAAAAAAGCACGCGCCAATCGACTGTTCTAGTTCCAGATGCAGCATTTTATCCTGTGGTGTCACTTGAGTCGGTGGCATATCATCTGGATGCAAGAAGGGTTTTTTCATGATACTAGCCCTTTCTTTAATATTTGTTAGTAGTAAAGGCTTTAGCCTTTTTAAAAGTCTAATCAAAAGGGCTAAAGCCCTTACTACCAACCTCAAACGTAATTCCGCACTTCTTGGTTGTAGCGTGTCAAACTTTCTAGGTTTTTTTGCAAATCAAAAGCTGAGGGTTTGAGTGCTAGTGCGTCTAGGTTTAACTCATCCTGAAATCTTTTGATTTTGTCGCGACAAGTTGCTACATCACCAATAATTGAGTTTTGAAGGAAATAGTCTTCGTCAAAACAAATGTTGTTGCGATCAAATGGTTTCTGGTGTTGATTACCGTTATTTTGCATCACGACAGCAACGTTGGCTTTCATTTTTTGGCTGAATTTGTGAATGAAAGGTAAAGCCTCACTTACTGCTTCATCATAGGTCTTACCGACAAAAAAGAAGCGTGCCAACATGAATTTTTCCGAACCGCTGGAATTTAATGCCTGATATTTGGCAACAGTATTTCTTAACCTCTCCAGCGAAAGCAGCGCTCCTCCGCTATTATTCCTACATTGCGACCCAGTGCAAATCTAACCACAAGCGCGGATCTGCTTGCTTGATTTTCGACATCGGATCGCGTAACAGTCGCGAAGCATTCAGGAAAACTACCTGAACCAACCCCATATTCTCTGCTACTTCTCGGAGTACTTCTTTGTGGAGTTGCACATAAGGCATCATTTTGTCAGAACAATAAATGCCTATGTATTGCAAGCGTTTGGGAGGTCTTCCCCAGTAATTGGTGATGACTTTCACATAACAGTCATCCAACAATTCTCCGACTTTTGGGTAATACTTTTTGATTACCTTCACAAATTCTTTTGCCAAGATGTCTTCTCTAATCATGACAAAACCTATTTATTTAGGGTTTATCACATGATTAATATAGCATGTTTTGATTATATAATCATGACTAAATATCAGAAATTATGGTAAATATCTCTAAATAAAGTTTTAACAAAAATGTTATTTTTTATATATAAAATCAAAAAATATATCAGTTTTTAGTGAGTACTACTTTAACATAAATAACCCAATAGATTCCTTGATTACTCCTGCACGGATATTGGGAGGATTTCTGATAAATTAACATCACTACTGAACTTGATTAGTAAATAATCAATGGAACGAGAGCGCTAATTACAAACAGAACAACACGCACTTATAAAAATTTTTATTTCTTATTTCTGTTTCTAACGAATATTGCGCTCCGCTACTAATACTTCAGCTACCAAATGTGGCAAATCTGTCAGATTGGTATATCCTTCTGAACCACGAATCGGAGAGATAAATGTATAGTCTAGATCGCATTCGCCAGTATCATAAACTTGGATATACCACCGATCGGGAAATCCCTCTACTGCCAATTCTACAATGTACCAACTTTGACCAATCAGACGAGAGTTAACAATTACAAACCATTCTCTATTTTCTTCTAAAACGTTCCACTCAGCCATGAGAAACTCTAACGCAATTTGTCCTGCGTCAGTTGCAGTCAGTAGCATATTTACTCCTTATTTGGAACTTCGGGATATAATCCCAGTTGCTTAGATAATTCACGAGCGACATGGATTAAAAATTTTGCTCCATCTTCATTGTCCTGATGTGCAAATACCGCTGCTACTTGTAGCATTGTTTGTATAAAGCCAGCATCAAGTAATTCAGGATGGGCATCTAACACTTCTGGTTCCTTACCATTTGGGCAAGTAAGTAATTTATCAATTAAATCAAAATATAAATTTTGACGTTCTTCTGTCATCATAATTTTTTTAATAAGTTGAGCTTTCTACTGCTCAATATTTTCATGCCACAGTCGCTCTAACATTTCCACTTGTTGCTGAAAAATTGTAGCACGATAAACGAGATATCTGTCGTACAAAAAAAAGAAAATTCCCAGACAAATTGGCAACAACAAAAAGAACCACTTCCAGAAATCGACAACTTTGTATAATTGAGCAGAAGTAAGTAAAGAATGGGGAATTTTGATACCAAATATTTTGATACTATCCGAGTCTCGAACAGATTTTTTAGCTGCTAGTTCAAGAGGAAACTTACTAGTATTTTGGCTGTCAGCATGAATCTGATTTATTTCCCGGGCTAAATGCTGTATTTCTACCAGCTGCATATGTTGCTCCCAAACCACACTCAATACTACTAGCTCAGGTGAAAGCACTATTAAAGTTAACAAACCAGCCGTGAGAAACTTTAAAAGTTGTAGTCTCATTTTGGCTCTTCCTTGCTAGGCAGTCTGCACCCTGTGAGACAGAAACTTTATCGGTAATTAAGGTATGAACACCCAAAAGTTAAGCCGTAGCATACTCGGAAAACATCTTTCAGTTTGGGAATGAATTTTGATACTCGTACTTAATACAATTCAGTCCCCATTTTTGCTCGGACTATAATTTTGAAATTGAACTTACGCACCTAAAGCCGCTCATGTCTTGCTTAATCTTGCTGACAATCATGAGGAGTTAAGAAGTCCCCCCTTTGCAGGGGGGGTAGAGGGGAATCTCTGCGTAAATCCTATAGGTTTTATAGCACCTGCCCTAGCTCAAAAGAGTTTATCTGCAGCGGATCAAAATTATTAAATTAATTGAATTTGCACTCAAAGCTTGTAATCCCTATCTCAACAGTACTCAAAAAATTTTTTGGGATATGGGTACTAGTATTTTTGGGGTGTGGGTCTTGCATTTTTGAGGTGGGGTACTGGCATTGATGTACTCAGGTAGAAAATAGGAGATAGATAAAAATTGGGTAAAGGTCAAAATAAAGAGTAATTTTTTACTGAAATAGATTGATGGAATGAACTATAAAAATATAAATTTAATCCTATAATATTATTGTTTTTTACTTTGCAGATAAGATTAAAGATATTCTTAAAAAATCAGCCAAAAATAAAGTTAATGTTTAGAATATTTAGTGATGAAACTTGATATCTATTAACCTTCTCTATCAAAGCCAGGGGTTCTAGTTAAAGTTACCACGTTGAAGGGTGGGAATGAGCTTTTGTAAGCTCTGCTTCCGCGTCATTTCATAGGTGTAGAAGATGTGAATAAACAAAAAATAGATCGTAAATTCAATATTCATTCCTCATTCCCCATTCCCTATATTTTTAGGAGTTATATTCATGCGAATTGCTCGTGACGTTACTGAACTTATTGGACGCACTCCATTAGTTCAGCTGAATAAAATTCCTCAAGCAGAAGGGTGTGTGGGCAAAATTGTGATTAAACTGGAAGGAATGAATCCAGCAGCTTCGGTGAAAGATCGCATTGCTGCGAGTATGGTAAAAGCAGCAGAAATAGCTGGTTTGATTGAGCCGGGAAAAAGTATTTTAGTTGAACCAACTTCTGGAAATACGGGAATTGGACTAGCGATGGTAGCAGCAGCGCGTGGTTATGGTTTAATTTTGACTATGCCCGAAACCATGAGCTTAGAACGACGAGCAATGCTGAAAGCTTATGGTGCAGCTTTAGAGTTAACACCAGGAACAGAGGGGATGAGAGGAGCAATTCGCAAAGCTGAAGAAATTGTAGCTAATACTCCTAATGCCCACATGCTGCAACAGTTTCGTAACCCAGCCAACCCGAAAATTCACCGAGAAACCACCGCAGAGGAAATTTGGACTGATACAGATGGACAAGTAGATATTGCGATCGCAGGGGTCGGTACTGGCGGAACAATCACAGGCATAGCAGAAGTAATTAAACCACGCAAACCCAACTTTATGGCGATCGCAGTCGAACCCAAAAATAGTCCCGTCCTTTCTGGTGGTCAACCGGGGTCGCATAAAATTCAAGGTATTGGTGCTGGATTTGTTCCAGAAGTTCTCCGCACAGATTTAATCGATGAAGTGATCGCAGTCAGCGACGAAGAGGCGATGATATTTGGGCGGCGTTTAGCAAGAGAAGAAGGTTTACTGTCCGGTATATCTTCAGGTGCGAATTTATGTGCGGCGATACAAGTAGCTAAACGTCCAGAAAATGCAGGTCGCTTAATTGTCATGATTCAACCTTCTTTCGGAGAACGTTATCTTAGTACGCCGATGTTTCAAAATTGGTAAACGCAGTAAATCGAAAAGTTTTTCTTCAAGGAGGGTAATACTAGATTGCAGTCAAAGATAGTACTTCCCTCCCCCCGCCTGTCGGCACCCCTCTCCCAATTTGGGAGAGGGGAGGGGGAGAGGGTACGAATTGCTATATCTGAACACAACTTGGTATAAACTCTAAATTTTTGTAATATGAGATACTTTTTTTGCTGAACTATGCTGACCTGATTAATAC
>JANZYY010000512.1 GCA_026419705.1 Fischerella sp. | reverse complement strand
GAGTACAGGTGCGGTTGTTTGGAACAGCATCACCCAAAACGTCACGCTGTTAGGTGGACTGTGGTCGCGCCGTCCTGTATCCGGACTAACTTATATAGTTGGTACTTTGGGGTTAATTGGTTTTCCGCCCTTAGGTAGCTTTTGGGCATTGTTGAAACTGGCAGATGGACTGTGGACAACTAAACCTTGGCTGGTAGGAGTAGTAACCACAGTAAATGCTTTGACAGCTTTTAGTTTAACCAGAGAATTCTGTCTGATTTTTGGCGGTAAACCCAAGCAAATGAGCGAGCGATCGCCTGAAGTTAGCTGGCAAATGGTGCTACCCATGACAATTTTGATGGGCTTTACCCTTCATCTTCCCTTAATTTTACAAAGCTTATCACTTCTACCAACTTGGGCAGATCTAAATAAAGATGTCGCACTACTTCTAATGTGGTCGAGCATTTTCGGTTGTAGCATCAGTGGCGTAATTTATCTGGGCAATGTGCCAAAACCAATTCGCCTGCCTTGGAAAGGTTTGCAAGATTTGATTGCCTACGACTTTTACACTCCCAAACTTTATCGGATGAGTATTGTTTTGAGCGTTGACCTCATTTCTAAACTAGCCGATATTGTTGACCGCTTCGTAGTCGATGGCATTGTGAATTTGGTTGGTTTAGCTTCTATAGGTGGCGGTGAAGGTCTTAAGTACAGTACCTCTGGACAAACTCAGTTTTATGCTTTTACCGTATTGCTAGGAGTAGGTATTTTAGGAATATTTGTAACGTGGCAATACTGGGGAAATCAGGTTTTAGAAATGATGTTTTAATTTCGGAAATTCGTTGTTTTTTGGTGGTTATTTGTTGTTTGAGGACTTTACTGCTGGTTTCCAAACAACTACCAACCAACAACCAACAACCAACAACCAACAACCAACAACCAACAACCAACACATAACAAATTATGTTAAGCGTTTTAATTTGGTTACCAATTTTTGGGGCTGCAATTCTAGCATTGTTACCTGGAAATATTCCTGCCAATCGTGTTCGTTTAGGAGCATTATTTTGTTCTGGAATAGTTCTGCTCTGGAATCTTTTTCTCTTACTCAAATTTGAAATCAACAATCCAGGGATGCAGTTACAAGAGTATCTACCCTGGAATGAAACCCTCGGTTTGAACTATCAGCTAGGAGTCGATGGAATTTCGATTTTGTTGCTGGTTTTAAATAGTCTGCTCACTTGGATTGCTATTTACAGCAGCAGTCGGCAAACTGAACGCGCCCGGCTTTTCTATTCCCTGATTTTATTAGTGAGTGGTGGAGTTGCAGGTGCATTTTTAGCAGAGAATTTACTGCTTTTCTTCCTGTTTTACGAACTAGAATTAATACCCTTTTATTTGCTAATTAGCATTTGGGGTGGTGAAAAACGAGGTTATGCCGGGATCAAGTTCCTAATTTATACTGCTGTTTCAGGAGCTTTAATTCTAGCTACCTTCTTAGGCATTGTCTGGCTGACTGGTTCCTCCAGCTTTAATTACGATACCCTGTCAACCCAAGCCCTTTCCCCAACATTACAAATCATCTTGTTGACAGGAATCTTACTTGGTTTTGGTATCAAAATTCCCTTAATTCCCTTACATACCTGGTTGCCAGATGCTTACGTAGAAGCTTCCGCCCCCATTGCTATTCTGCTTGGGGGAGTGCTGGCAAAATTAGGCACATACGGAGTTTTGCGGTTTGGGATGGCGCTATTTCCCCAAGCTTGGAGTGTACTGGCACCAACTTTAGCAATTTGGGGTGCAGTTAGTGCTATGTATGGTGCAGTAACTGCGATCGCTCAAAAAGATATCAAGCGGATGGTGGCATACAGTTCCATAGGTCACATGGGCTACATCCTCCTAGCTGCTGCTGCTAGTACACCTCTTGCCCTCGTCGGTGCAGTCGCTCAAATGATCAGCCACGGTATTATCCTTGCAATTCTCTTCCACTTGGTAGGAGTCGTAGAAACTAAGGTAGGAACCCGCGAGTTGGATGTCCTTAACGGTTTAATGAATCCCATACGCGGTTTACCTCTGACTAGCGCCCTACTAGTTTTAGGCGGTATGGCTAGCGCGGGTATCCCCGGTATGATCGGGTTCATCTCTGAATTTATCGTCTTCCAAGGCAGTTTCTCCGTCTTTCCTATCCCCACCCTATTATGTGTAGTAGCGACTGGTTTAACCGCTGTCTACTTTGTTATCCTTATTAACCGCACCTGTTTTGGCAAACTTGACAACAATCTCGCCTACTATCCGCGAGTGCAATGGCATGAAAAAATGCCAGCTCTCATCTTGGCGATTTTAATTTTGTTCCTGGGAGTACAACCTACCTGGTTAGTGCGTTGGACTGAACCAACAACAACAGCCATGGTTGCAGCAGTTCCTCCTTTGGAAAAAACCGTCACTCCCCAACTAGCTTTGAAATAATTTTTGATAATTTTTGATATTTCTCTTTTCTTTGTGTCCTGCTCTAGCGAAAAGCCGCTTGAGCACTTCTACAACTTTTTATACAACGCCAAAATTGAACGAACCACAAAGGACCCAAAGAGCACAAAGTAAATACAGATATTACGGCTGATGCAAAAGGAACTCAAAATGGTGCAAACCGCAGATAAATCTACAACTAAATTGCCGCCCTCTACTCACGAATTTGCAGAAGTCATCCACCGCTTAGAAGCAGGCGGTTCAATGTTACCGGATACGCCAGAAAATCTAATGCAAATTATCGGGATTTATAAGGCTTATGCGGTACCGATGGATTTTTACTGGCGCGATCTACTTTATATTGCTGAACATGTATTTTTAAATCCGTTTCCTTTCTTTAAATACTTCTTGCCCAAAGAGTACTTGGAGCGGCATAATCATTACGCAGGTGATGATGCTGATTTGCGAATTTGGCGCGGTGAAGCAACTGCCCATCCAGAACTGTTGGCCTTTATAGAAAAGGGCGAAACTTTCAAAATGCCAAAGCTGTTACATCACTGGTTTCACGATCGCATCAACATGGAATTTGCGGAAGCTTGTATGCGGGCGATGCTTTGGCATCGGCATATGTACGCACCGGTGAACCAATTTGATGCTTATCTGGATACTGAAGAGTACAAGGCAAATGCGGATCGGGCAATTAAGGCATACTTCCAAGGTAATCCCTTCATGCTGGGACTTTATAAGCTGTTTCCAGATATGTTCTTGGAACAGTGTCGCCAGATGTCTTACTACGCTAATCTCGGTTTGTTCTGGGAAGTCATGGCACCAGTTTTCTTCGAGATGTCAGATATCTATGACGAAGGTGGATTTAAGGGTGTCCCCGATGCGATGAATTTTTTGGTAAATGGAATTTTTGCGGTCGCCGGTCGTCCCATTTACCATCATGTTTATATCCGTGGAGAATGCTACGAAATTATCCCCAAATCTAAGGGTTTCACCTGGCTTTACGAAGCGGCGTTACCCTACGTAGAAGCAGTCTTCTATCGTACTGATCCTTTCCGAGGAACGAAATCTTACAATGCTCAGGCTGGTCAAGTACCTGATAAGCAAGAAGATTTTCACTACGGTATTTTATATGCAGACGTATTTCCTGTTGGAACTGCCGGCATACCACCAACACTCTTAATGCAAGATATGTTGCACTTTTTGCCCCAATATCTTGTAGATTATTACAAGCAACATTGCCGGGGTGAAGATGATATGTTGATTCAGCTGGGAATTAGTTTCCAACGCTCGATGTACAATGTCACCTCTGCAGTCATCCAAGCTTTGCGAACTGCGCTTTTATATCCATTAGACGATCCAAATCCCAAACATTTACAAGCCAATCGAGAATTTTTTGAAGCGCAGTTAAATCGTTTTTGTCGTCCCGAATATGGTATGCGTGATGCTGCTCGTCTGCGACAGATCCAGAGACAGGATTATAGATGATCCCCCCAACCCCCTTTTTCAAGCAGGACTGTTTCATTCTAAAAAGGAAAAATCCAAATTCCTGCAACCTCTGAAATTGTTTGCGTTCTTTGCGTCCTTTGTGGTTCATTACATAAATATTTTCTGGGTGGTAAGGAGTTATACCGTTTCTCCAAAAAATGACTACAAATGTTCTTGGTTGGTAGTGAGTACTTAAGTACTCACTACGAACTATG
>JANZYY010000511.1 GCA_026419705.1 Fischerella sp. | reverse complement strand
GGGCATTAGGCTATCATCAGTCCCGTTGGGGATACGAAAAAGAAGCGGCACTCAAACAAGCAGCGGCAGGGTTTCAAAAACACGATATACCCATCAGTGCCATGCATCTTGATATTGATGTTTTAGATGGGTTTCGCGCCTTCACCATCGACCCCGATCGCTTTCCCCACATCCGAGAAATTGCGCAAGAGTTTGCAGAAAAAGGTATACAAATTGTTACTATTGTCAACCCTGGTATCAAAGCTGACCACAAAGATAGACTATTTCAAGAAGGACGAGAGCAAGATATATTTTGCAAATTGCCTAATGGTAAACCCGTTATTGCTGCAGTATGGTCGGGCATGTCTGCGTTTCCAGATTTCACCAACTCCCAAGCCCGCCATTGGTGGAGTCGGCAATATGAATATTTGCTCGATTTAGGTATTAGGGGATTCTGGCATGATATGAATGAGCCGGGGGTATTTGTGCTTTGGGGCGACCCCTCCCTGCCAGGCCATGCAACTCAGCATTTTATGGAGGGTAGAGGCGGCGATCACCGCGAGGCACACAATGTCTACGGCTTACTTCAGGCACTAGCTGGATATAAAGCGCTGCGCGACTACCAGCCCCAACGCCGCCCCTTTATCGTCTCGCGCTCAGGATGGGCAGGACTGCAACGCTATGCTTGGACATGGACTGGGGATATTGAAACCAGTTGGGCAGGACTGCGCCAAACAATCCCAACCGTACTCAATTTGGGGTTATCGGGAATTTCTTACAGTGGCGCTGACATTGGGGGATTTAAGGGAAATCCCAGTGCAGAATTATATGTGCGTTGGTTTCAGATGTCCTGTTTTCTGCCGTTTTGCCGTACCCATTCCGCCAATAATGCTAAGTCTCGCACACCGTGGAGTTTTGGCGAACCAACCCAGAGTATGATTCGGGAATTTTTGCGGCTGCGCGATCGCCTCACACCATATTTATACACCTTGGCTTGGGAGGCAACACAAACCGGACATCCCCTAGTATGTCCCGTGTTTTGGATCGATCCAGAAGACCAAAGACTTTGGGATATCGAGGATGCTTTTGTATTAGGCGATGCCATTTTAGTCTGTGCAATTGTGGAAGAAGGCGCAACCTCACGCCAAATTACTTTACCAAAAGGGTACTGGTACGACTTTTGGAACGATACACTTCTAGAAGGTTCAAAACAAGTCTCGATAGATGCACCATTAGATAAAATACCGTTGTTAGTAAAATCAGGTAGTATTCTACCAATGGCAACGGCACAAAGAATGATTCTGCATCTCTATCCGCCAGAGGAAGGAAACTGTACGGGTCAAGTTTACAGTGATGCTGGCGATGGTTACGGTGAGTGGCGGCTAGATCAATTCTTCCTACGGCAAAATGAAGAAGGTTGGGAACTTACTTGGCAGCAACAGGGAGACTATCCCTTTCCTTACAAAGGAGTGCAAATTCATTTGCATGGAATGAGTTTACAGCAAGCCTGGGTGGATGGAACAGAAGCTATTTGCCAAGAAAATTGTGTGGATATTGATAGCATCTTTGAGCAAGTTTGCTTTCAGTAACGGTTGTTGGTTATTTGTTGGTTGTTGTTTGTTGTTTGTTGTTTGGAACAGGCAATTAATTTCCTATCAACCACCACCTATTATAGTGACGATAGGCCAGACGAACCAATCCAATCGGGCAAACAGTAGAAAAAATATTACCTCCAGTTTGCTAATGCCAAGTTTTTTTTCAACCCATAGATAGGTGAGTAAAGTGTTCAAAATATACAAAATCGAAGCTATTGGGCAGCTAATTATCCAGGTTCATATCTGTCTGTAACGGTCTTGCAACTTGTCCTCGGTTTGTCAAACAAAGCCTCGCTCAATGGGGAATTGACCTGACAAGCTCTAGAATGGGTGCTTGTGTGTGACGAGATGCAAGATTTCTCTCAGTAAGTTATCGACGAATATTACTTACACCTTCCGGCTGAAAATCATTTTTGCCGTAATTGGTGCTGTTTTGGTGTGGCTGCACTAGCAAAATCGACATCCTTAACTACGTAAAAATACTGAAAAAAGAACGCGATAGGGAGTAGCATAACGATGAGCAGACCGATAGGACACACGAGATGGGCAATAGCAGAGGGATACATTCCCGCCTATAGCAAGGGTCCCGAACCCCAGTTCACCAGCCACGAAACAGCTTGTTTGCTCAACAGTTCCGACCAAGATGCCCATGTAGAAATCACAATATATTTTAGCGACAAGGAACCCGTAGGACCATATCGCGTCACAGTTCCAGCAAGGCGGACTCTGCACCTGCGCTTCAACAACTTGACCGACCCCGAACCAATTCCCCACGATACAGACTATGCCAGCGTCTTTGAGTCAGATGTGCCGATAGTAGTACAGCATACCCGACTTGATTCGAGACAGGCTGAAAATGCCTTACTCAGCACGATCGCTTATGCCAGCAATTAGTTGAAATATGGAGGCTAGTCAAGTGACGGCAATGCAACACCAATGGTATAAAAATGCCATCATTTATTCTTTGGATGTAGAGACATTTATAGATTCGGATGGCGATGGTGTGGGTGATTTTCCGGGGTTGACCAAGCGAATAGATCACCTAGCTGGGCTAGGAGTTACTTGTCTATGGTTGTTGCCTTTTTATCCTTCTCCCAACCGTGACAACGGCTACGACATCATCGACTACTACAACGTTGACCCCCGATTGGGAACATTGGGAGACTTTGTGGAGTTCATGCATGAAGCCGGAGAACGAGGTATTCGGGTCATAATCGATTTAGTTGTTAACCATACTTCTAATCAGCATCCCTGGTTTCAAGCGGCATGTGCTGATAAAAACTCAAAATACCATGACTATTATGTGTGGACAGAGGAACCACCCAAAAATGAATCTATAGAAATTATGTTTCCCGACGTTGAGGACAGTGTTTGGGAGTACGAGGAAAAGGTAGGTGCCTATTACTTACATCACTTTTACAAAGAACAGCCAGACCTAAACATTGCTAATCCAGCAGTACAAAAAGAAATTTACAAAATCATGGCTTTTTGGCTGGCACTTGGTGTATCTGGTTTTCGAGTAGATGCTGCTCCCTACTTAATTAAGGGAATGGGTATAAAAAATGCAGAAAAATCTGATTTAGACCACTTCTTATCCGATATGCGGGAGTTTCTTTTATCCCGTCGTGGAGATGCTGTACTGCTAGCAGAAGCGAACGTAGAAACAGAAGAATTTGCTATCTATTTTGGAGATGGCGATCGCATGCATATGCTGTTCAACTTCTGGTTGAATCAGTATATGTTCCTGGCTCTGGCTCGCCAAGAAGCAGCACCCCTGTGTCATGGATTAAAGACGCTCCCAGAGATTCCCCACATCGGTCAGTGGGTAAATTTTGTTCGCCATCATGATGAACTTACCCTGTCTGAACTTAATGATGCTGAACGGCAAGAAATATTTGCCGCCTTTGCTCCCGAAGAACACATGCAAATTTACGGACGGGGTATCCGGCGGCGACTACCACCAATGGTAAATGGCGATCGCCGTCGCATAGAACTGATTTACAGCCTGTTGTTTAGCCTACCCGGTACGTCCTTAGTGCGCTACGGCGAAGAAATTGGTATGGGTGATGACCTGTCACTCCCAGACAGAGACAGCGTCCGCACACCGATGCAATGGTCAAACGAACCCAACGGTGGCTTTTCTACTGCTGCGAGTGAGTTCCTTCCCCATCCCGTGATTTCTCAAGGAGAATACAGCTATCAACAAGTAAATGTTGCTAGTCAACAACGTCAGCCTGATTCATTCATTAACTGGATGGAGCGGGCGATCCGGATTCGCAAACAGTGTCCAGAGTTAGGACGCGGTCAGTGGCAGATTCTAGAAGTAGATCGGCCAAGCGTCTTTGCTCACTGCTGCGAGTGGGAAGGTAACGCAGTGATTGCATTCCACAACCTCGCAGACAAGGCGTGTAACGTTACGCTCAAATCACAAAAATACAAGTATCTCATCGATCTGTTTTGCAATTGCGAGTACGAACCACTCAATGGTGGTACTCATTCTATACCATTGTCAGCATACGGCTATCGCTGGTTCCGAGTTGATGGAATGCATTAAGTAGGTTGGTGGTTAGTAGTTAGT
>JANZYY010000510.1 GCA_026419705.1 Fischerella sp. | reverse complement strand
AATACCAATTCTCAAAAATAGAACTACACATAGTTCGTAGTGAGTACTTAAATACTCACTACCAACCAAGAACATTTGTAGTCGTTTTTTGGAGAAACGGTATAACTTTAGCTAGGAGATTGACTAAGAAATTATAAGTATTAAAAATCTACCAGTCTATTAATTTCAGTCTTCCAGTCTGGATATAGTCGAATATACGATTAATTTGACGACGAACTGCATCGTTGAAATAACCATTAGGATTTATATTAGATGTAAGTAATTTATGGTCTTGACGGCTCATTTTTCCTGTTTTGATAATCCGCTCTACAATTTCCTTCACAGCAGATTCTAACTGATTGTCAATGCTTTTGTAGACGGAATTTTTATAGCTCATATTTCTCCTGGTAGATGCAAAACTTTATTCAATATCTGCTCAATTTCTGATACATAAAATCAAGCTGTATGGAAATTGCAATGATGTAGAAGTTAACAGCCTAGAGCAAATATTGATTGTTTTTGAAACTGAAAATTTTTGGTATATTTGCAACACAAAAGAACAAAATAAATTTAGCTTTGTATATGGTCTTCCTCCCAGGGAAAATTTACTGATAAATCAATATTATTGATCGAAATTGCGATGCAATTTAAGTAAAAATACTGTTGCGTTTGCTTGTTTATTGTGAATTTTTACAGCTAAAATCATAAGAATATAAGTAGTTGAGATGCTTTGTAAAAGCTGATATGATTCGCAGCTAATATATGAAGATACAAGATGTCCGTGTCGACGGCGATCTTGGATGAAGTCCCTGTATACTCAGGAGGCTGCAGCCCACCACTCTCGTTACCACCCTTCAATTTCTACAGTTGTAGGTATGTGAAGCATCGCGCCTCTACAGTTTGAGGAGAATTTGCGAAGACTTATGATTTTTGAATGAATATCAAACATCAACTTGCCAGGGAGGTTGTTGTGATGCAGGTAATCCGTCTGGAAGCACTTTCAGACAATTACGTTTTTCTGCTGCACGATCGCCAACAAAATATCGCCGCCGTTGTCGATCCAGCAGAGGCAGAACCAGTTTTAATAAAACTTCATGAATTACAAGCAGAACTCGTAGCGATTTTTAACACACACCATCATTGGGATCACGTCGGTGGTAACAAAGAACTGATACGAAGATTTCCCCAAATAAAAGTTTACGGTGGAGCTGAAGACCGGGGAAGAATCCCAGGACAACAGGTGTTTTTGCAACAAGGCGATCGCGTACAATTTGCAGACAGAGTTGGAGAAGTTATCTTCGTACCCGGACATACTCGTGCTCACATTGCTTACTACTTCCCTCCCAACAACCCAGAAGAGACAGGGGAATTGTTCTGCGGTGATACCCTCTTTGCGGGTGGATGCGGTCGCTTATTTGAAGGTACGCCCACGCAGATGGTAGACTCCCTGAGTAAGCTGCGTTCTCTACCAGATCATACCCGGGTCTGGTGCGCTCATGAATACACTTTAAAAAATTTGCAATTTGCTCTAACTGTAGATAGTGATAACCCTGATTTGCAAACTCGTTATGATGAAGTGAAAATGTGTCGCAGCCGGAAACAAGCAACCGTTCCCTCTCTTTTAGGAGTCGAGAAACGCACAAATCCCTTTTTACGTTGGGAGCAGCCAGCATTACAATTAGCAATGAACAGCCGCGATCCGGTGCAAACCTTTGCACGCCTGCGAGAAATGAAGGATAGATTTTAATCAAGGCTCATTGGTCATTAGTTATTGGTTATTTACAAAGGACAAATCACTAATGACAAACAACTTTTCGCAGAAAGTGTTGCAATCGCACCCTGCATTTCGCTAGGATCTGTAAGCTTATTGGCTATAAGCAAAGCTCCTGGGGATAAAGCTATACTCTTGTAAACCATATTGCTGAAACCCCAAGATATTGAAATTTTACAATTAACAGAGAAAAAAGAAGAACAATGGCGAAACGCGTGCAGTTAGTTTTAACTCAGGATGTCAGCAAGCTGGGAAAATCCGGCGACCTAGTAGAAGTAGCTCCCGGCTATGCTCGTAATTATCTAATTCCCAAGAACATGGCAACTTTTGCTACTCCTGGTGTTCTCAAGCAAGTAGAACGCCGCCGGGAATTAGAACGCCAGCGACAATTAGAACTCAAGCAAAAAGCGCAAGAGCAAAAAGCAGCACTGGAAAAAGCTGGTAGCTTTAGCATTGCCAAACAGGTTGGTGAAAAAGAAGCTATTTTCGGTACAGTTACTACCCAAGATGTAGCCAATGCTATCCAACAAACCATCGGTCTGGAAGTCGATCGCCGCGGTATTACCATACCCGATATTGGTAGGCTGGGTACTTACGAAGCTGAAATTAAGCTGCACTCTGAAGTAACCGCAAAAGTGAACATCCAAGTCGTAGCTAGTTAAAAATATACCTTTCTAGAATTTGGAAAATAGACACATCAAACACATCTGTGTCTACATGTGCACCCAGAGTACCCTGTCTGAAGCCTTATAGTCGAATTATTCCAAATCTAATTTTGTGGTGTATGGAGACGTTGCAATGCAACGTCTCTACTTATTAGGGCGGGAAAATTTTGGACTATAAGGAAATTATAGTTACAAGCAAACCCATATCTAAAACTTTTTATTATGTCTGAAGAACTAAACTTTCAAGGATTAGGTAGCGATCGCCTACCCCCCCAAAACATCGAAGCAGAAGAAGCAATACTGGGGGGGATTTTACTCGATCCAGAAGCCATAAACAGAGTCAGCGATCGCCTAGTTCCAGAAGCTTTTTACATTAGCGCTCATAAAGATATCTATCAAGCTGCTGTGGTACTTCACAGTCAAGGTAAACCCACAGACTTGCTTTCGGTCGCAAATTGGCTGAATGACCACGATTTATTAGCTCGCGTGGGTGGTAGAAATAAATTAGCATCCCTTGTAGACCGGACGGTATCAGCAGTCAACATTGACGCTTTGGCATCGCTGGTGATGGAAAAATACCTGCGGCGTCAGTTAATTAAAGCTGGTAATGAAATTGTTCAGCTGGGTTATCAAACAGAAGCTGAATTACCACAAGTCCTCGATCAAGCAGAACAAAAAATTTTTGCCATTACACAAGAACGTCCCCAAACAGGTCTGGTTCACATTTCCGACACCTTGGTTAATACATTTGAAGAAATAGAAACTCGCCATCAAGGTGTAGCATTACCAGGTATTCCTTGTGGATTTTACGATTTAGATGCTATGACTAGCGGCTTTCAACCTTCTGATTTAATCATTGTTGCTGGTAGACCGTCCATGGGGAAAACCGCATTCTGCCTCAATCTTGCTTATAATGTTGCTGCTTTGTATAAATTACCAGTTGCTATTTTCAGTTTAGAAATGTCCAAAGAGCAGCTGGTGCAGCGATTAATAGCTAGCGAAGCAGAAATTGAATCTGGTTATCTGCGGAGTGGACGCATCAGTCAAACTCAGTGGGAACCTTTGAGCCGTGCTATTGGTTTACTTTCTGAAATGCCAATTTTTATTGATGATACGCCAAATATTACAGTTACAGAAATGCGCTCTCAAGCACGGCGTTTGCAAGCTGAAATTGGTACAGGATTAGGACTAATTGTCATAGATTACTTGCAATTGATGGAAGGAGCAGGTGATAACCGCGTGCAAGAATTATCTAGAATTACCCGCAGTATTAAAGGATTAGCTCGTGAATTATCTGTACCAGTTATTGCTCTATCTCAGTTGAGTCGAGGTGTAGAAGCACGTACTAATAAGCGTCCGATGTTATCTGATTTGAGAGAATCGGGTTCAATCGAGCAAGACGCAGATTTAGTCATCATGCTTTACCGTGACGAATATTACAACCCTGACACTCCCGACCGAGGTATTGCAGAAATCAATATCGCTAAACATAGAAATGGCCCAACTGGCACTATCAAACTTTTATTTGATCCACAATTTACGAAGTTTAAAAATTTAGCTAGACCAAATTATTAAAAATTAGTTAGTAGGTAGTAGTTAGTAGGTAGTAGTTAGTAGGTAGTAGTTATTTGTTAATTTTTTACCACTAACCACCAACCACTAACCACTAACTATTAATTAACGTCCAACAACTCCTGTCTCTTATACACATCT
>JANZYY010000509.1 GCA_026419705.1 Fischerella sp. | reverse complement strand
ACATTACCCACACGCTCCCATTGAGGTGCTTTTACCCGCAACCAATCTGGCTTTACAGTCACAATTTGCTATCACCACTTTCAGTTAGTTATCAAAGTTAATGGTAGCAAGTTCCGACCAAGGCGGAAGCATATCTCCCATCCCTTGTCACCTGTACCCGATTTGTAATTTCCTTCTATTTGTGATATTCTCTATTTACGTTGGTATTATTGTGCCGGGATGTAGCGCAGCTTGGTAGCGCACTTCGTTCGGGACGAAGGGGCCGCTGGTTCGAATCCAGTCATCCCGATTTCAATAGTTGAGTCTCAGATGAAATCGGTTCTTTCCCACTTTTGGAGATAGTAGATGGGGCAAGGCAGAAAGTAGAAGCAAGGAGGAAGTTTCTTTCTTTCGGTAAGCAAAAGATAATATGCAAAATTCTTATCTAAATTCCTAAAATTTGCGATCTCCTTGCTGCGCCATAGATTTGCGTCAAATTAATTGTATATTTTTGTTACCATTAGCAACTTGTTAATGAAGGTTTGGAGGCTAAGCTTCCTGGCTGTTGAAAATGGGTGCAAGGATATCATTCAATACAAAGTTGCATTCAGACCGGGTGTTCCTGATTTCGTGTTACGGTGCGGGATATAGCTTCTGCTAAAATCCCTGACCAGACGCGTGCGCTGCAGGCGTTCGGTTAAAGTAACTTCGCGTCTGGTAAATTTGGATTCACACTTTCTTTGGTCCAGCAACCCCGGAAACGGAATCAGTTTCTACTTCACCGAACAATGCGCGTCGCGGAGAGCAACTGACTTCTAGACATAGGGAGGAAGCCGACGCGCCAAATATAGAAACGTGCGTTCGCGCAGCGTGCCGTAGGCATAGCACATCGTTTTTTGTTGATTCGTGAAACTCATAGGTGATATTATTGCGCTTATGAAACAGGTATTGACGATTTGCAAGCTCAAGCCATCTATAGAAGTCGCCCGAGAAATTGAGGCGACCTTGAAAGCATTTGCTGATGCTTGTAACTATGCCAACGAGCAAGTTAGGCCAAGCATGGAGCAGCCAAACTTGCCACAAGTGTCTCCACAAATGTACAAATGATTCCTGCTTGTGGCATGGAGACGCTGATTGGAATGCTGCAAATGTGCTTTCTCTGATGGGAGCGGCTTTTGTAAACCCGCTTCGAGGTTCAATCCTTTCTTGCGAGAGGATTAGGGCTGCTGAAAGCCCCCCATAAGCGGGCTGGGGTAGTTTACTATATTTCCCATTCCCCAACTTCTGTGTCTTTTTCCCCACTTACCACTACACTACTGCGCTGAAGTGAGGAAACATTTACACACGTTCCGTTTACTATTGTTGCTGAGCAATGCCGCGAAGTGACTAATGTTGTAGTTTTTACTCCCAGATGAATTTGAATTTGTGGTCCAGAGCGAGCTAGGCGGAGAATGACTCCATCTGTGACTGGTATTCGCGCAATTGCTTTTCCATCTACATAAGTTCCATTTGCACCTAAGTTTACAACTTCCCAGCCACGATCTATTCGTCGTATCTCTACGTGAAGGCGGGAAACCACGGCACTATAAAGAACTACATGGTTATCCGCCGCTCGTCCAATGCGAATGACTGGTTTGTCGTCTGCAAAAGTCCAACTTTGAGCTGGAATGGATTGTAGTGGGTGCAGGAGGGTAAGTGTAATCACGTGCTAGGCTTGTATCAATTCTCTTTACTATAGCTGACTGCTTAAGAGAATTGAAATAGGAATGTTACTAAATCTCCCTTACCCAAGCTAATGCGATCGCCTGGTCTTAGACGATGTCGGTTTCCTGGCAATAGTGGTAAATTGTTGATGTAAGTGCCGTTAGAACTACCTACATCTTCAATGTAATAAGCGTCTCCCTCCACACGAATATCTGCATGAATTCGCGAAACAATTTCCGAATGGGGGAATCCAGAAATATCTACATCCGGGGGAATACGATCGTTGGGCTTGCCAATATGAATGACAGAAAGATTCTGTGGCAATTCAATCTGTCTGTCGGTTTGGACGTGAACAAGCCGGGCAGTTATCTGCTGTAATTGTGTTCTAGCAGCAGTGACTGGTGGTGTGGGCTGTGGTGGTACAGGCTGTGGTGGTTTGACTTCTGGTGCTGGTGCGGGTTGTGGTTTTGGTGCCGGACTTTTTTCCTCAGCAGTTATGGGCGGCGCTGACACAGTTGGTGGTGGCGGTGGCACTGGTGGTATGGAATCTGGAGACGGGCCTGTTTCCTCAGCAGTAAAAAATGGAGCTGGGGCTGGTGGTGCCGGAATCTCGCTTTCTGAAGGGGCTGCCAATGCTGTTGGTGGTAAAGGTGAAGACTCAGGTGCAGTATAACTGGCAGATCCACTCATCGACACTGTTTGCTGTTGTACAAGTGGGTCAGGATTAACTAAAGGTTCTCCTTCTCGAGGGATGTCCGGTGCCACGGTTGCTGCTACCGGTATGGCTGTACCTGTACGCAGGTGGTAGCCGCACTGTCCGCAAAAAGAAGCATCTGCCTGCACGGTTGCCCCACAACTAGGACAAGTAGTAGTCGCTGGTAACGGGGTATAGCAAGCTTCACACTGGGTGGCGCCATCAGGGTTGTGGTGATTGCAGTTTGGGCAGACGATCATGGAATTTAACCTTTGTTCTAGGTCATCATACAATAGTGCTAGCAAGCAGAGGAACAAAACTCTAGCTTCCGATCTTAGCAATTACTATTCATGAAGGCAGAAGGCAGCTATGCAGACCTGCAAAAAGATAGTTTGACAGGCGTCTACACACTTCTTCCTTCTTCATTTAATATTTAAGTTCATCACCCGCCGCGGCATCCAACAGCCACCAAAGTTCTCCTTGGGGTTGAATTAAGCGGGATGGGTAAGTGAAACTGTCTGCTTGGGGTGCGAAAACTTGAGCTAGGGCTGGCTTTTTGTTGGCACCAGCCACTACAAAAATAACGCACCTGGCTGCGTTAATGAATGGATATGTAAAGGTGATCCGGGGGTTTCCGTCTTTGTTTCCCACTGTAACCAAGCGATCGCTTACTTTTAAAGCTTCTGTGTGGGGAAACAAAGAAGCAGTGTGACCATCATCACCCATTCCTTGCAACATCACATCTAGAGCAGGAAACTCACCTGGCGAACAATGAAAAAATGCTTGCAGTTCCTGTTCGTACTTAGCTGCAGAGACTGCTGGGTCGCCTTCGGTAGTGGGTATTGGGTGAATATTAGCCGCTGGTATATCCACGCGATCTAACCACGCACGCCGCGCCATGCCTTCATTGCTATCTGGATGATCGGATGGAACATAGCGCTCATCTCCCCAAAATACATGAATTTTATCCCAAGGTAGATTTTCTGTGGCGATCGCTTCGTATAAGGGTTTGGGTGTGCTGCCGCCAGAAAGGGCGATGGTAAATCTCCCCCGCTGTTCAATCGCAGCGTTAATTTTTGAGAGGATTAATTCTTTTGCTCGCGCAATTAGGGCTGACCGATCCGGTAGAATTTCAACCTTTCTGTTCATCGCTTCCTCACGATCTTGGCGACTTCCAGCATTACCATATCGAACTTATAACCAATCCTGTTTTTACCTTCTGAAACTTTTAACATCAACAGTTTGTTTATTCAACACAGATACGGCAAAGTAATAAAATCTCGCCAAATCTTAATAAAAATCATTAGTAACATCGCAGGCAATCATGATTTCTGCTAAATTTTGCAAATTCTACCAAACATAATTCATAATCCATAATTTTTCCGTGATTTCTGATACATTGGCTCGAAGCTAGACATCACGACCAAATCTTAGCTGCCAAGCTTTTCCTTTTATCCTATTTTCAAAGGAGCGATCGCTTCCTGTTGGGCAATCAACAATTTCTGAATTCCTTTTTCTGCAAAATCTAACAGTTGATTCAACTGAGCACGGCTAAAACTGCCTTCTTCGGCTGTTCCCTGGACCTCAACAATCCCCAAATCTTGATTCATCACCACATTCAAATCTACCGTAGCGGCAACATCTTCAATGTAATTCAAATCTAGAAATGGTTCTCCCTGTAATAATCCGACAGAAACAGCTGCCACTTGTCCAACTAGAGGCGATCGCTCCAAAACTCCCTGCTGCATCAATTTGGAAATCGCATTTGCTAACGCTACAAACC
>JANZYY010000508.1 GCA_026419705.1 Fischerella sp. | reverse complement strand
GTCGGCTGTCTATACGAACTTCGACAACAGACATCCGATTTTCTGTAATCGTTCCAGTTTTATCCAAACAAATGGTTTGCACCGAACCCAAAGCTTCTACAGCACCAAGACTGCGGACGAGGACGTTACGCTTACGCATATCTTGGATACCCAAAGCCAAAGTTGTAGTAGCAATTGTGGGCAATCCTTCGGGAACAGCAGCAACCGCCAGAGAAATAGATGATTGAAGCATTTGCAGCAAACCATATCCCCGCAACACCCCAATGCCAAAGACAAGTCCGCAAATTCCCATGCCAATTGCTACCAGTTGGCTACCTACTTCATCGAGTTGTCTGGCTAGAGGAGTTTCGGTTGCTGTTGCTTCGCCAACCAATTGTTGAATCTTGCCCATTTCGGTAAATTTGGCCGTTGCTACTACTACTGCCAAACCTTGCCCGCCTGTTACCAAAGTTCCCTTGTAGACCATGTTTGTACGATCTGCTAAAGGAATATTTTCTCCCGTGAGAGTTGTTGTTGCTTTACTGACAGGTATGCTTTCTCCAGTTAAGGCAGATTCATCTATACTGAGATTTTCTGCTTCTAGCAGTCGGGCATCTGCTGCTATGTAACTGCCAGTTTTCAGAACTAAAATATCACCGATGACAACATCTTCTATGGGAATTTCTATTTGCTTGCCATCTCTGATTACCCAAGTTGATGTCTCCTGATGACTGCCGAGGGAGTGAATAATTCTCTCTGACTGGCTTTCTGTTGTATAACCAATTGCGGCATTCAGACCAACAACACCTAATATCACTAAGGCATCAATCAGTCCCCCCGTCACCACTGAAACAGCAGCGGCAATGCCCAGTAAGACAACTGGCAAAGACTTGAATTGGTCTATCAAGATACTTAAATCAGAACGAGTCTTTGCAGCTGCTAAAACATTCGGTCCATATTTATTTAAATTTTCAGCAGCAAGCTCACTAGATAATCCTGATTGCTTTGAAGTATTAAATAAATCTAGAACTACATCTGTTTCCATTAGATGCCAGTTTTCTATTCTTTGTGCTTGGGCATCAGCAATGGGTTTTTGTGTTTTTTTGGTTAATGCTTTTTGAGGTTTTGATATAATTTTTACTGGTGATTTTATGTCTGAATTTTGATATTCTAAAATGCTTTTTTCAATTAATGTTGCTATTTTTTCTGGATTGTATTCGCAATCAAAAAGAATTAAAATATTACTAGTTAATGGATTAGCATAAACGTAATTGATTCCCGGTTGTTCTGAGAGCGATCGCTCCAGATGTTGTTTGAGAGATTCCGAGCGATAAAGCTCTTTAACTTTATATCTAGCTCTACCTTTGACCTGATTGTGAATTGCTTTAATCATAGAAATACTCGCAGCTGCCATAAAATTAAAAATTAAAAATCAAAAGTAAGCAAATAGTAGCTATTCTTAATTTTTAATCATTTGACTCGTTTGTTGTGTTTAATTTCATAAAGGAGTCGAAAGCATACCAAGCCAGGACATACCAGGGTATTTCATCGATTTGCAGCCCTTTTATAAACAACTGACGTATGGCAAGCACGCTAAATCCTAGAGGTAATAACAGCCGCAAATCAACTACACCATTGGTTATCCGTCCGACATCAGTGTTGACGTCTGCAATCACATTTATTAAGTCTCTGGCTACCTCAGATTTTGCATCTTGAGAATAGCTTCGAGTCACTCCTGAGGTGAATTCTGCCTGCTTTTCATTGATGAGTTCAGCATTGACCTCTGCTGCTAAGTTTTCAATGACCTCTTGAGTTTCTGCAAGTGCTTCCTTACACCTCTCGGAAAGAGCTATTCCCCCTTTGATAACTGTTTGAACTGTTGGCTGATGTACGGCTGCGGCCAAAGGAAGAATCACGGGTGCAAAAATTAATCCTGTAATACTCTCGACAATTTCAGGTACATTAATTTGTTCCCAATCAAATCTAGAAGATGCCATCTGAAAAATTCCTCCGCAAACAGGCAGATTATATAAAAGCGTAGTCAGATTTCAAGCTTAAACCATCAGCCTGTGGGTTTAACTTCAGATTTCAGAAAACCCTGCACTGGAACAATAATTTTTTGCGGATATGTTTAGTCAATTAGTAACCTTTTAATAATCTTTTCTTAATCTTAGATATTGATAAATAAGGAATAAAGAAAAATCCCCGACTTCTAGTGGGAAATCGGGGATCTTGCGGGATGCAATGTTAACCTGCCTGGGCTATCAACTGGTTAGCAATTTGCTGTGCCTGGTTGATGGGAATGGCAAATCCCAGTCCTTGGGTTCCTCGAATGATCGCAGTGTTAATGCCGATGACTTGCCCTCTCTGATTCAATAGCGGGCCGCCAGAATTACCAGGATTAATAGCAGCATCTGTCTGGATGAAACCAATTCCCCTATCGCGTGCACCAAACGCACGACTAGAACGTTCTGTGCCACTGATAATACCCACTGTGACGGTGTTATCTAAACCGAGGGGGTTGCCGATCGCGATCGCCCATTCTCCAGGTTTTAACTGGTCGGAATTACCAATACTAACGATGGGTAAATTATTAGCCTGAATTTGTACTACTGCTACATCTGTAGCTCGATCTGCTCCTAATACCCGACCTGTAAAACTACGACCGTCTTTCAATGTGACTCTGACAGTGTCTGCACCAAAAACTACGTGGGCGTTAGTCAAAATTAAACCATTTGACTTAAAAATAAATCCGGAGCCAGTACCCCGTGCTACCCTCCTGGCATTTGGCGCGTATCGACTGCTAAGCGTGCGTGTGGAGTCAATCCGAACCACTGCCGAGCCGGTTCTTTCTACTGCAGCAGCAATAAAGTTAGTATCAGTATTAACCGATGGCTCGGACGGCAACTGTGCAATTGGTTGTTGAGTCAGCACTGCTTTGGTTGGCAGCAACTGCGCTCCGAAAAGAGCTGTCATAGCTCCCACAGATACTAAAGATAAATTTGTGAGCGATTTCTTTAAGGAAAAATTAGCGGACATTGCAGATTTCTAAGTTAAAAGATGGGTTTCAACACGATCGGCAGGAGACAAAACTCCGTTTTCCTCACCCACAAATCAGTTAACTTGTAGCAACTGCTTGATGATATCCAGTGCTGTTTGCGTGGTTTCATTGAGCAATTTTGGGTCTACCGTTTTATCGTTCGGTGTATGGTAGTTTGGTTCCTGACCACGGTGGAAAAACAGGACTGGCACGTTTTTTTCAGCAAAGGGTGCATGATCGCTACCACCATAGGAACCAAAGATTTTGACGTCGGGTTCTGTAGCTTTTGCGAATGCGGTTAACGACGATGTACCACCTATACCAAGGCGCTCGTTAACGCCTACCATGTCAAAATTGAGCATTCCTTTCAAACTTGAGAGGAATTCTGGGGTAGCAGCGTTTACAAATGCTTTTGAGCCGTGTAATCCATCTTCCTCGCCAGCGAAAGCAACAAACCAAGCTTGACGACCAAGGTCTGTATTGGACAAATTACGAGCTAAGGCCAATACAACTGCTGTTCCAGAAGCGTTGTCGTTTGCTCCCGGAGAACCCGGAACTGAGTCGTAGTGTCCACCAACGATGAGTTTTGGTTGAGTTACACCTGGTAGATGAGCGATAATATTGTGTCCGTTCACAACCTGCTGTTGAGCATTCACATTTAGGCTGACATTGACTGGTGTGTTCTGTGCTTTCTCAAGCAAGGGATTACCACGCTCACCCGAAACTGCTAGGACGGGAATTTTCACTGTTTCGCCTAACGCACCGCCAGATAAATTGCCTGGTTGATTGTTGACAATTACCAAACCAACAGCTCCACCAGCAGCAGCATTTTTAGCTTTTTCAGAAAAACGGATTTCACCGCGCCGGACAACTGCGATCGCACCTTTGACATTCACCTGAGCAAAGTCATCAGGACGCCCAACATTGGGAACTACTACCATCGGTGCATTCACTTTGCCAGGAATCGTACCGTTGAGGGCATTACCTTCTATACTCGCTCCATTGATATTGAGATTTGAGCCAAAGTCTACAAACTTTTGATAATCAAAAGTCTGAACTTTAGTGACATAGCCAGCCTTACGGTACTCATCAATCAGGTAAGCAGTTGCCTTTTCCATGACTGGCGTACCAGTAACTCGCGCACCCATATCC
>JANZYY010000507.1 GCA_026419705.1 Fischerella sp. | reverse complement strand
GTCTGTAGAGTTTACATTTGCTCAAATTCATGGCTTTACCAACGCTCGTGACGTTCTTGAGTTAGTAACTCGTCCGCTGCGTCGGAACAACAGCCTGAAAGATTTGGGTTGGGATAAGTTGGTGAAGGAAGAAGCCAAGATTTAAAGATTCCCTGCCTTGGCTGAGGATATCACTCTTTGCACTTTTTTGTCTGTAGAAGGCAAACGGGGCGATCGCTGCTTAGCTGAATGAGGCGATCGCCCTTCTACATTAATATTGCTCCTTCAAGATTTGTGTTTTCAATGCCGATACCAGCGAGTACCTTCACGGCTATCTATTAAAGTAATACCTTGGGCTTGCAGTTCGTTGCGGATACGGTCTGCTTCGGCAAAGTTTTTAGTTCTTCTTGCTTCTTGCCGTTTTTGAATTAGCTCCTCGATTTCTGCATCAGTGATACCACCCTGAGACACTTCCTCTTCAACTGTGGCTTCTAAACCCAAAACTTTCGCCAACGTGACGAGAGTCTGCCATTGTTTAAATAATACTTCTGGTGGCTTTTCGGTTTTGCCTTCATGCACCAGAAGATTTGCCTCGCGGCGCAGTTCTTTGGCTAATTCAAATAGCACTGCTAAGCTAGCAGAAAAATTAAAGTCATCATCTCCTGATTGTTCAAACCGTTGGATAATTTCTTGATCTAGCTGATTTGCGTGATTGGTGAAACCAAGTTTTTCGCCGTGCTGATAGCCGAAGAGTAATCCTTCTTTGAGGGTTTTCCAACTACCGGAAGCAGTGGCGATCGCTTCATCAGTAAAATCAAGTGGTTTGCGATAATGGGCTTGCAGTACGAAGTACCGCACTGCCATTGGGTCAACTGGACGAGCCAACAACTCGCGAATGGTGGTAAAGTTGCCCAAGGACTTGGACATTTTCTTTCCATCTACCATCACCATGCCGTTATGCATCCAGTAGCGTGCTAGCGGTTTGTTAACCGCAGCTTCCGACTGGGCGATTTCATTCTCGTGATGGGGAAATATCAAATCTCCTCCGCCACCATGAATATCAATTGTGTCACCAAGTCGCGATTTAATCATTGCCGAACATTCAATATGCCATCCCGGACGACCTTTACCCCAAGGTGAGTCCCAAGCAGGTTCTCCTGGTTTGGCAGCTTTCCATAGGGCAAAATCAAATGGGTGTTGTTTTTTACCTTCAGAATTTTCTGGGTCTACCCTACCGCTAGCACCTGCTAGCATTTGTTCTAGTTCTCGTCCCGAGAGCTTGCCATAAGTAGGAAAACGTTCTACCCTGTAGTAAACATCACCATTAGCGGCGTATGCATAATCTTTTGCTTCTAAGGCTTTAATCATCTCATGGATTTCTGAAATATGTTCCGTTGCCCGGGGATATTCATCAGCATCCATGACGTTTAAGCGGCGGATATCTTCAAAATAAGCATTGATGAAGCGATTTGCCACTGCTTCCATCGTTGTACCTAGTTCTCTGGCACGGTTGAGAATTTTGTCGTCAATATCAGTAAAATTCTGAATGTAACGCACCTGATAACCGCGCCACATCAGATAACGACGTATAGAGTCCCAAACAATGTAGGAACGAGCATGACCCAAATGGCAGTAATCATATACCGTCACGCCGCAGCAATACATCTTAACTTTTCCTGGTTCAATTGTTTCAAACGGTTCTTGGCGACGAGTGAGGGTATTGTAAACGGTTAGGGTCATAACTACAGTAATACTGAATCAGATACGCAATAATAGGTTAAAGCAGCTGGGACGTTATCCAGCATCCCTATGCTAGTGTTTTATGGACTCTCTGCGCTACATTTCCATTTTGATGTTTTGACAGCAGTGCTATGCAAGCAGTTACTCCTGAATCTCATTCCATGGATGTTCCGAAACAAGGATTGCCAGTAACAATTATTACTGGTTTTCTCGGTAGTGGAAAAACTACTTTACTCAATCATATCCTGAGCAATCAGCAGGGTTTGAAAACCGCTGTTTTAGTCAATGAATTTGGCGAAATTGGCATCGATAACGAATTAATTATCTCTACCGACGATAATAATATGGTAGAGTTAAGTAACGGTTGTATCTGCTGCACCATTAATAATGATTTGGTCGATGCCGTTTACAAAGTTTTAGAACGCCAAGAAAATATCGATTATCTAGTTGTAGAAACAACTGGGATTGCAGACCCGCTACCAGTTGCGCGCACATTTCTTGTTGATCCGGGATTGCGAAGTTTAACTCGCTTGGATTCAATCATCACCGTTGTAGATGCAGCACATTACAGCCTAGATTTATTTAATTCTCAGGCTGCTTACAGTCAGATAGCTTATGGCGATGTCATTCTGCTGAACAAAATAGATTTAGTTTCTGAGGAAGAATTGCAATCTCTGGAAACCAAAATTAGGGAAGTTAAGGAAGGAGCAAGAATTATTCGCACCAAGCAGGCACAAGTACCATTACCCTTAATTCTTAGTGTTGGTCTGTTTGAATCAGACAAATATTTTGATAGTGTCGAAGCACACGCACATGACCATGACCATGAACACGAGCATTCCGAATGCGGTCATGACCATCACGACCACGACCAGGAACACCACCACCATCATTCCAATCATCTAGAAAATGATGGCTTCACCTCACTATCTTTTGAAAGTGATAAACCTTTTGCAATCAGAAAGTTTCAGTATTTCTTAGATAACCAGCTTCCCGATACCATTTTCCGTGCCAAGGGAATTATGTGGTTTGATGAAAGTCCCAAACGGCATATTTTCCATCTTTGCGGCAAGCGTTTTACTTTAGATGATGATGAATGGAAAGGTGAAAAGAAAAATCAGTTGGTGCTGATTGGGCAAAATTTAGATCGCCAAAAATTGCGAGAACAACTGGAAAACTGCCTGTGTATTCCTTCCACTTCTCGTGGCAAAGGATTTGGGAAATGATGAATGCTGAATTATGAATTACAATCGTTCATAATTATTTATGCGTGTTGTTATCCAGCGAGTTAAATCGTCTCAAGTCACGGTCAACGGTGAAATTGTCGGCAAAATTGGTCGGGGATTAAACCTACTCGTAGGTATTGCCGAGACTGATACTGATGTCGAACTTGACTGGATGGCACGTAAATGTTTGGAACTGCGGTTATTTCCCGATCGAGAAGGTGGCGACAGGTGGCAAAAATCCGTACAAGAATTTGGCGGTGAGTTGCTGGCGATCAGCCAGTTCACGCTTTACGGCGACTGTCGCAAAGGTCGCCGTCCTTCTTTTGACCGTTCAGCTGCTCCTCAAAAAGCTGAAGATTTATACAACCGTTTTGTTGCTAAGTTACGTGAGAGTGGTTTAAAAGTGGAAACTGGTAAATTTGGAGCGATGATGCAAGTTTCGATCGAAAATGATGGTCCTGTAACTTTGATACTAGAAAAATGAGTTATTTCAGTGTAAAAACTTAGGCAAAAAATCTTATATGAATCTAGACTTATTGGTACTAAATAGTGAGAGAATATTAGTTTAAGCATCACAAAACTTTAAATACACTCAAAATGGCAAAAATTCAGTTTTCAAGGGGTATCGACGAACAAGTAATTCCAGAAGTGCGGCTGACGCGATCGCGCAGTGGTGAAAGTGGCACTGCAACGTTTATTTTTCAAAACCCAAAAGCATTAGATGCTGGCAACACCGAAGACATCACTGGCATGTACATGATCGACGAAGAAGGAGAAATCGTCACCCGTGAAGTCAAAGGTAAATTTATCAACGGCAAACCAGAAGCGTTGGAAGCTGTTTACCTAATGAAATCCAAAGATGAATGGGACCGCTTTATGCGGTTTATGCAGCGCTATGCAGAAGAAAATGGCTTGGGATTCAATAAATCTTAATGAGTCATTGGTCATTGGTTAATAGTTAGTGGTTAGTGGTTAGTAGTTAGTAGAGGCGGGTTTCTAGAAAATATCCCGTAATTTCAGCCCACAAGTATCAAAGCTAAACCCGCTCATACAGTAATTGATGGTTGATGAGAACAAACAACAACCAACAAACAACAAAAAACACATGCCAAATGACAAAGGACTAATGACCAATGACCGCAATTGACCAACCCCACCCCTGTCTCTTATACACATCT
>JANZYY010000506.1 GCA_026419705.1 Fischerella sp. | reverse complement strand
GCTGTTTGCACAGACTTAGCACTGCTGGGTGTTCTACTTGAGTAGTGATGATATGTCGCTTGTCTGGTTGTGCTAACAGTGCAGCCCGAATGGCGGTATTATCCCCCTCTGTGCCACCACTTGTAAAGATAATTTCTGATTCGTCAGCACCAAGAAGGGCTGCAACTTGTTCCTGTGCTTGGTTCACTGCTTTCTTAACTTGCCCTCCAAAGCTGTGCATACTGGAGGGATTACCATAGTAATCGGTCAAGTAAGGCAGCATCACCTCTACAACTTCAGGATCTACTTTGGTGGTAGCATTATTGTCCAGATAAATACAATTTTTCTGCATTGCTTCCAATTCTATTTAAAATTTTGTTACTTGTTGGCAGTAGTTAGTTGTTAGTAGTTAGTGGTCGAAAATTACTACTAACTACTAACCACTAACCATTAACTAACAGGCAACTTGGTGCTGACGCTTCTGCAATTGCTCGGAGAATTTTCTCGAATAGAAGTTAAACCAATTCTCCCAATAATCTTGTTTTTTTGTTAATTTTGTTACCAAATAGCAATAAGTATTAAACCAGCTTTCCCAATAATCGTTGGGCACTTTTACGCAACCATGAGATGTAGGACAACCAGCTTTGCACTGAGGTACAGTATGAACGCTACCAACGCAGTTTGTGCAAAGTTCAGGATCGATCCAGGGGCGATCGCCATCCATTTTGATTGCACCGGTAGGACATACAGACTGACAGAGATTACAGGAAATGCACTCGCTGGTTATTTGGTAAGCCATGACTATTCTCCATCATATTGGCAGATTGAGGCTTGGGTAATAAGTAATGAGTGCTGGGGAATGGATTTGTTGGTGGTTGCTTGGAACTATTACCAAACAACTAACAACTAACAACTAACAACTAACGGCCTATAGCCGCCTCGACGGTGATGGTAATGGAAGACGCTATGCGTCTGAGATTTCACAGGAATATAGCGCTATTTCATCACTCCACTCACCGAGCGCTCCTTGATTCGTGCGTCAAGTGATTGGCGATATATGTTTTATATCAGCCTCCGGAAATAGACTTTAGCTTACAACCAGGATAATATTTATTAGATTTATTAAGTTTGTACTCAAAATATGAAATCCCGATTTCCAAAGAACTAAAGGAATTGGAAAAATTTTTTTGGGTAGGGGTACTAGTATTTTAAGGTGGAAGTACAAGTATTTATGGAGAGGGGGGCAAGTGTTTTTGTACTCAGACGAAACCCAATTATAGCAAGGGTTTTAGATAAATTTGCGTTTTTCAGCTTGCTTAGCGTTGCATTGTACTCAAACAGCCTTCTCTAATAACCTAGACCATTGATTTTGGAGCAGTTTTTCCCCTTGCCACTGCGGAATAGCTTACTGAGTCTACTCCAGAAAGTTGCAAAATTCAATTCTGTATTCAACATATCACTTTTTTTTGATTGAAAATGCGATTTAAAATTTTTTAACTTTTCGATAGGTAAATAGAACTTGGAACAAGAGAAGCCTTAATCTCGTTACTTTGAACAACCTTTACAGGTAGAAGATGAAAATTATTTGCAAAATCCAGGAACTAAAATTTTTATTCCCCACAACTTCCTTGCATTTTTTCTTAACTTGACAATCAGCCACATAAACATATAGCATGACTACTTAAATTTGTTTTTTTCTAGTAGTTTGTCAAATTTGAATTGATGGATCGCAAAGTTCGTAGTCGGGACTTTAGTCCTGTTTTGTTTGACAGAGTACTAGACTATTTGCGTCAAACTGAAAAGTTGATTGGTACTAAAGTCGGTTGTGGTAAAAAAGGATGTGGTCTTTGTAATGTCATTTTAAGTCAACTCCAGTAGCGTGTGTTAGCGATCGCGCCACTGAAGTCAGCAGCGTTTCGGGTCAATAATACCAACTTACGAAATCGGCGCGTCGCAATAAAGGTGTTTCCTTCTATATTGGTTTCTCGGTGAGCCAATGACCTGGATCGGGGGATTAGGAGCCGCAATTGGAGCTTAATGTGCTTTTATAGTATATATTTATACTCCTCTCTGCGATTAAGCCTATTCTTTTGAGTCATGCTTTGGGCGTCTCATTTCAAACACGCGAACAATTACAAATGCGATGAGTGCGAAAATGAAAAACACTAACAATAACCAAGCAATGCCTTGTAGAGACTCGATGATAGTTCTATAAATTTCTAATACCCAACGTTCTGTTGTTAATTTTATGACTTGTGCGCCTTGAACTTGCGGGGGAGTGATATATCTTTCCAACTCCCATATTCTGACTCCACTCGATATGCCAACAACATAGATGGCAAACTTGAGGTATTGTAGCCATGCCTGACTAATTTCATCTGCGATAATTCGGCGCAATATCCTGTCGATTGGTTTAGCAAACATTCGGACGATGATTGCGGCGACAACAAACGAGATGATGAATGTAATTATTAACAAGCTAATAAACATAAGGGTACAAAAAGAGAGTGCTCATAACTATTAAACCTTAGGACAGTTATATCTTCTTTAAAGTAAATTTTGCCATTCAGCTTGATTATTTTTAACAGGTTCAGCCAGGAAGGCAATGATAAATTTTTGCCAGGCACTCGCTAACAGCGGAGTCTCTATTTCCATTTTCTTTGCCTGCAAGCTTTTTGACACTGAAGTAGAGAACTAGACCCTAATTTTGTCCAAATTCCGCCAGTTTCATCAGGGCGATCGCCGACCAAAAACACTCCAAGTACATGAGTGTTTTGTAAAAGTCTCAAAATAATAATACTAATTTGAAAAAAGAATGCGACAAATGGTAAATGTACAAAAAGGTCGGATTTATGGTGAGTGATGGCAGGGGTAACAAATATCGATATCCAAGAAAGCGTCGAAGAACTCGAGGTGTTGCTACGTCAAAAGAATAATGCACGCTCAAAGAACGGTTACAAGCGCTTTACATGATTAAAAAACAGGGTATCAGCGTGTGTGCGATCGCTAAAATACAAGGCAAGCATCAAGCACAGTACAGTTAGTACGTTATCAGTTCAAAGCCAAACTAAAAGTTCCACGTCCTCGCAATTATAAACAAGATACACAAAAACTTGAAGCTTTTTGGACTCAAAACAATTGAAGGAAGAAGAATTACCCTCAAAGGCTTTAAGCCGACCGGTGAACAAAAGTGGAAATTTCCAGCATTCTGGCTTGATGAAGCAGTTGAGCCTTTGACTGGTGAAAGTTTCTTTTGGCAGAATCTCTCATGTTGATACTGAATGTTATCAACAATTTTTAAACGAATTCGCTGCTTGTAATCATCATAGTTTCTACATTCTTCAAGTTGACAATGGGTGGATTCCACAAAGCTAAGAAGTTGCAAATTCCAGAAAATATTATTTTATTGTTTCCACCGCCTCATTCCCCAGAACAGAACTCTATGGAACGAGTTTGGGAACATCTTAAACAGAAGTTAAAGTGGGAGTTATTCGATCTCAACTTACCTCTGAAGTGGCTGCTTCTCTGACTGGCTATGATTTTATTTTGAATGCCTGATCCGTCGCAAACATTTTTTGAATTGGTATTACCCCGGAAATTCGGATTAAATCTCAAATCTAAAATCGGTATTAAATCCCGCGAATTCATTCGTGAGGATGTCCTTCGCATTGCTGTCTTTGTACTTCAGCCTTCTTAATTTTGACTTGGTTTGACAGAACTAGGAGGCACGTAAAATTTTTCTAGAGATATTATTAACCAAAAAAAGCGAGTTCTGATCAGCAAAACACCCACAGAGATAATTCCTAGTAGTACTGTTGCTAGTTTATTTCCCCAAGTTTCTTCTAAAGAACCAAGGTAATGAGAACCAATTATGATACTATGAATAACACTCAACCACAAAGCCGGTAAACTCAACAGATGAATTTGCCGCCAGCGCTTGCCTAAAGACCTTTGCAACGAATCAAAGCTGGTCATTGCAGCAGGAGTCATTAAAACCAGTGCAACAGTACCTGCAACAATACCCCACTGAAAATCTAGCGGCAAGAAAAAGAAGGCAGCAAAATTCCATTGCAGTGAGTGCTCCATCATATGGGTGGTGTGGACGATGGCAAGCAGGAAAGCGCCTACTCCTAAAGCACGGCGATAACGCAGAGGTGCTCCCCATAAGCCACTTATCGGACGAGCAATCAGTGCCGATA
>JANZYY010000505.1 GCA_026419705.1 Fischerella sp. | reverse complement strand
CCCTGATGGTTTGGTCGTAGCGAAGGCAGAATTTCTCCCATGTGTTGGGTCTGGTTCATTGACTCTAGCTGGACTGGTTCTCCCCATCCACCGGAAAAATTTAACACGCTGATGCCACAGTTAGATTGCTGGATGGAATGATAGCGAGATGGAGAAATCCCCAGTGCCGTACTGATTAAAGCTCTGTTAATGCCGTTATGTCCTACGATCAATATGGTTTCACCTTGATGGCGGGATAGAACTTCTTGCCAAAACTGCCGTGCCTGTTCGTACAAAGCTAAGACAGGAAAATGTTCTCTGCTTCCATCAGCATCTTTGACAAGCATCTGTAATTGATGGGGTTGTTCTTGCCAGATGCGGTAATCTTCGGGAAACTTCTGTTTGACTTCAGCCGAAAGCATTCTCTCCCATAGGGGCAAGTCAATTTCCAATAATTTATCGGAAGTTTGAGGAACAATAGACTGCTCGGAGTTGATTGCAAGTGAATGAGAAATAATATTTGCTGTTTCTTTTGCTCGCTGTAGGGGACTGCTGTAAATTGCATTAAATGAAATATTACTGAGGGCTTTGCCTACTAAACTGGCATCATTACGACCTTTTTCTGTTAATTTAGACGCATCTGTGCGCCCTTGAATACGCTTTTCGGTGTTATACGTGCTTTGACCGTGGCGCACAATGATCGCTCGAGTCACTTTATGCCCTCCTCTATCTCAGAGACTCATTTTACTGCAAGAAGTTATTTTAGAGGCTAGAAGAAACTCACTCGCGCCACAATCACCATGAAGGAATTTCGACGAGTTGATTTCGACGAGTTGATTGTGAGTTTTATCACCTTTATTTTGACAGCGATCGCCCCACATGCGACTCTTGTTTGGAATTTAATACCAACTGTTGCCTGAGTTTTTGCTCTCGCCCCATTTTGCCAGTATCCAGTAGATTATTTAACCTTTGTGAATTTATGACTCCCAAGTTTTCCTTGTGAGATACTAAAGGAAGGTCAAAATTCTGGAAATAGGGAGACTGTTGTTTCCGATCTTGCTTCCAAACTTTTATAGTATTAATTATTACCCTAATATCGCTATAAAACTTAAGACTAAAGAAAGAATAGCTGCTTAACAATTCTCACTTGATTGAAATTTGAGGGAAAGTAAGTGTTTGGTGTTGGTATCATATTTAACCTTTATGCTTGGATGAGTTCCTTGGGGATTCAATGTTTTTAGCGTTTTAAAAACTACGTTTTTGTTGGAGATCCACTGAAAGTGAGTAAATCAACTATCTCAGCAAGACGATTATTAATCGATGCATTTACTTATGCAAAGCCTGTTTACTTTCCGATGTTGGCTTTTTTTGCTCCAACTTTGCTCATGACGCTAATCCTACCTACAATTGCATCTCCTTCGGCTAGCTTTTTAATGCAACTCATTGATGTAATCCTTGTGACTCCATTGATTACAGGAGCATCAATTTTCTATGCACACCAAAATTTAACTCATAGGGGTGCAACTGTTCCAGAGTCTCTACAAGCGGCTGCTGAAAAAACTTTTCAGCTTTCTTTACTGATTGTTCTACTTTTTGTCTTCTTAGCATTTACTACTCGCTCTAAATTGGATTAGACTAGTTGCCAGTGAAGCAATCAGCTGTAAAAAAAAGATAGACAGTTCAAGCAAGATTCAAAATTTTTCTAAAATACTAAATAATGCTCGTGGCAGTGGGTCTAAAGTACCCTGGTAAACCGTTTCATGAATAGATATAACATTGAAGCGATCGCCAAAAATTTCTGTAATTTCTTGGGGTGTAAATCGATAAGGGCCCCCTTCCCTTGTTTCCAAATGGCTAAAGCACTTTAGAAACAAGTAACCCCTGGGCTTAATTAAACCATGTACAATACGAACGTAGTCTTGCCTTAAATCAGGATGAAATACATGGAAACAGCCACGGTCAAACACAAAGTCAAACTCTTGGTGAAGGTGAGTGTTAAAAATATCATCCTGTCTAAAAGAGATATCTAAACCTTGTTCTTTAGCTTTACTTTCAGCCTGACTCACAGCGGCTTGGGAAATATCTGTAGCAGTAACTTGAAAACCCCGTTTAGCTAAGGCGATCGCCTGCGTACCCGGCCCGGTACCAAGATCCAATATCGTCCCTGCTTGGATATTCAACTTTATTAAGGCTTGCTCAAGATCCGCATCAAGATTCGGATTGTACCAAGGCATAGTTTCGACTTGGCGTTCTTGATACAAATTATTCCAATCGGGAAACTCGCGTTGTTGATTCATGATCTGTGTGTATCGGTAGTAGATAAAAAAATCATTTTTGAATATTATCAACTTGCTGATTAAGTTCTCTTGACCTTAATCCTAGACTAGCGGCTAAATACCCTGTTAAGGTTGGGCGAAAAGACATCTCAATCTTGGTGTCTTGCTCTCTTAGTGGTTTAATAAAGACATTTTTTCACCACCAAGACCCAAAGACACCAAGCAAAATCTTATTTGTGTTGCTCACACTTTCACAGGAGTAAGGTTAGAGACTTGGGAATAAGATAATAACAAGGAGCGCTTCATAGTTCTGAAAAATTTTTCTAAAACAATGGCAAGAGATTTACGAGGATTTATCAAGCTTCTGGAAGAAAAAGGACAATTACGGCGAATTACGGCGCCAGTTGACCCAGATTTAGAAATTGCGGAAATTTCCAACCGGATACTGCAAAAAGGTGGTCCGGCGTTGTTATTTGAAAACGTCAAAGGTTCATCCATACCTGTAGCAATCAACCTGATGGGGACACTGGAGAGGATCTGTTGGGCGATGAATATGCAGCATCCCCAGGAATTGGAGGAACTGGGGAAAAAGTTAGCGATGCTGCAACAACCCAAACCACCAAAGAAAATTTCTCAGGTGATAGATTTTGGGAAGGTGCTGTTTGATGTACTCAAGGCGAAACCAGGACGAAATTTTTTCCCTGCTTGTCAACAAGTAGTCGTGCAAGGGGAAGAATTAGATTTAAATAAGTTACCTTTTATACGACCTTATCCTGGTGATGCTGGCAAGATAATTACGCTGGGTTTGGTAATTACCAAAGATTGCGAGACGGGTACGGCCAATGTAGGCGTGTATCGCTTACAACTGCAATCTCACAATACCATGACAGTTCACTGGTTATCGGTGCGGGGTGGGGCAAGACATTTACGCAAAGCAGCGGAACGTGGGAAAAAGTTAGAAGTAGCGATCGCTCTTGGTGTTGATCCTTTAATGATCATGGCAGCTGCGACACCGATTCCGGTTGATTTATCTGAGTGGCTGTTTGCTGGACTTTACGGTGGTGTGGGTGTGCAGTTGGCAAAGTGCAAAACCGTAGATTTGGAAGTTCCCGCTGATTCCGAAATTGTTCTGGAAGGGACGATAACGCCAGGGGAAGTTTTGCCAGACGGACCTTTTGGCGATCACATGGGTTATTACGGGGGAGTGGAAGATTCACCTTTGATTCGCTTCCACTGTATGACGCAGCGCCAAGACCCGATTTATTTGACCACATTTAGCGGTCGTCCACCGAAAGAAGAAGCAATGATGGCGATCGCCCTTAATCGCATTTATACGCCGATTCTGCGGCAACAAGTTTCTGAAATTGTGGATTTCTTCTTGCCAATGGAGGCTTTGAGTTACAAAGCGGCGATTATATCTATTGATAAAGCCTATCCTGGGCAAGCACGAAGGGCAGCATTGGCGTTTTGGAGCGCCTTACCACAGTTTACGTACACCAAGTTTGTGATTGTGGTTGATAAGGACATCAACATTAGAGATCCACGTCAAGTGGTGTGGGCAATTAGTTCTAAAGTTGACCCTACGCGGGATGTATTTATTCTGCCGAATACGCCCTTCGATAGTTTGGATTTTGCGAGTGAAAAGATTGGTTTGGGCGGACGCATGGGAATTGATGCTACTACGAAGATTCCACCGGAAACCGAACACGAATGGGGTGCGCCGTTGGAGTCAGATCCGGAAGTGGCGGCGATGGTTGAGAGGCGCTGGGCGGAGTATGGTTTGGCTGATTTACAACTAGGAGAAGTTGACCCGAATTTGTTTGGTTATGATATGAAGTAAATTTTTGATACCGTTTCTCCAAAAAATGACTACAAATGTTCTTGGTTGGTAGTGAGTACTTAAGTACTCACTACGAACTATGTG
>JANZYY010000504.1 GCA_026419705.1 Fischerella sp. | reverse complement strand
CAGCAAGTTCAGAAAATTTTAATTGACGATGGTCGTGCTGTAGGTGTGCAGGTGGCAAATGGTAGAGAATATCGTGCTAAACATGGGGTAATTTCCAATATTGATGCCAAGCGTCTATTTTTGCAATTGATGGACAAAGGTGATGTGGATGCAGCCGCTCCAGATTTGTGGGAAAGATTAGAACGCCGCATCGTCAACAACAACGAAACCATTCTGAAGATAGACTTGGCATTAAACGAACCATTGCGTTTTGAACACCACGAACATAAAGATGAATATCTAATCGGATCTGTGTTGATAGCAGATTCAGTTGCTCACGTCGAACAAGCCCATAGTAAATGTACGTTGGGAGAGATTCCCGACTCTGACCCATCAATGTACGTGGTAGTGCCAACAATGTTAGATCCGTCAATGGCACCATCAGGCAAACATACTGTGTGGATTGAATTTTTTGCCCCCTATCAAATTGCTGGTGCAGAAGGTACTGGTTTGAATGGAACTGGTTGGACGGATGAACTAAAAAATAAAGTTGCTGACAGGGTGATAGAAAAGTTAGCAGATTATGCACCGAATGTGAAAAACGCAACCATTGCTCGTCGTGTCGAAAGTCCAGCAGAATTGGGGGAAAGATTAGGTGCCTACAAAGGGAATTACTACCACATTGATATGACGTTGGATCAGATGGTATTTTTCCGTCCCTTGCCAGAACTGGCAAACTATAAAACGCCTATTGAGAATTTATTCTTAACTGGTGCAGGGACTCATCCAGGTGGTTCCATTTCCGGAATGCCAGGACGCAATTGTGCGCGGGTATTTTTGCAGACAAAACATCCCATTGCTCAGACTGTCAAGGATGGCTGGGGTTCACTCAAGTCAACGGTTGGCTCAGTGTTTGGAATTAATAAGTAAGTAACCAATGGATAATGTACCTATAGATTAGAAGTCTGAGGCTAGGTAAACAAAGCCTGCTTGTGCAGGTTTTTTCCTTTCTAGTGAATTAAACTTGATTGTGCGATCGCTCCTATTCTCTTTGCAGCTCTTCTGGAATTTGAGGTTCATTATAGTAGTTCAAAATGTAGGATGTGTTACGTGCTACTATAGTATCATTTTACGTTAATCAGGATACATATAAATTTTGTACTAGATGCGTACGCCGCAGGTGTTCCTGTAAAGTGATTTCAGGTCTCTAATTTACCCATCCTTCAATCAGTTCTGAAATACCCTCGAGCGGCAACGGTCGCTCACATCATCAGCTTGAATAAGTCACAGTTGATTATAGATCATCACTCAAATTCATCAATTGTCGCGGGTGGATGAGCTTCTCTACGTTCAGCAATATAGTGCTCATACAAATTCATCAATGGAGTTGCACTAATTCCGTGCACAATCACAGAAGTAACAATAGTAGTGTAGGTAATCCAGGAAATTTGCTCAGCACTTTCGCCTTCTAAACCCTTACCCAAGGCATAAGCAAGATAATATAAAGAGCCAACACCGCGAATGCCAAACCAACCAAAGAGCCAGCGAGTTCCTGGATGTAAAAGGCGACGACGCAAAGATGGCGAACGTTTACCAATTGTGCTTAGCCAAGTTCCCAGAGGTCGAACGATCAGAAACAAAAACACTATTACTAATAAAGATTGGACAGCATAATTGAGCATTGGTTTCCATAATAATATTGAGCCCAATAGTAAAATTGTTCCTACTTCTAATAGCTTTTCTACTCGTTCTATAAATTCCAATTGTGCCAATGTTTTTTCTTGATTTTTATAACTTCTTTGAACAACTAGTCCGGCTACAAATACTGCTAAAAATCCATAGCCATTCACGATTTCTGTCAAAGAATAAGTTAACAAAATTGTGCTAATGGCAATAAAATCTTCCATTAAATCATCAGCAGGACGGCGTTTTTGTATTTTTTTATCAATCCACACTATTGCTTTAGCGACAACAAAACCCATAGCAATACCAGCAGCAATAGCCCAAATTAAATCAACTCCTACCCAAGAAGTAAACCAATTGCCCCAGTTGTTATCTTTTAACGCATAAAGTCCAAAATAAACAAAAGGAAAAGCTAAAGCATCATTTAGTCCGCCTTCAGAAGTTAAACCAAATCGCAATTCGTCTTGATCATTTGTATCAGTCAGTTGAACTTCTGAAGCTAATACTGGGTCTGTGGGTGCAAGAATTGCTCCTAATAAAAAGGCCTCTCCCCAGTTCATATTTAAAAATAGTTTACCTACAGCAGCTATCCCAAAAATAGAAATTGGCATCAATAATGCAATCAACCGCGTTGTGATATTCCAAGACCGCCAGCCTAAAGGACGAACTATTTTTAAACCACAACTAAAAACAGAAACAATCACCACAAATTCCGTGAGACGTTCTAGGATATTAGCATTAAATATTTGATCGCGCCGCAACTGAATCAGTCCAAACCCATAAGGACCTAAGATAATACCAACTACTAAATATATGAGGGCAAAGGACAGAGGTAAACGCGCAATCCAACCAGAACCTAAAGTTACAAGTAGTAACAGCAGACCTATTATAAATAGGTCAATAATATAAATATCTACCATAAAAATTAGCAAGCATAAAAAATGAGATCGCTTTGAAAGTTTACTGGCGATCGCTGTTGCATCTAAATTACCTTCAGGTAGATTTCAAATATCTGCAATCTGGGAGGACAATCTACCTCTAGACACTACCAATGCAATTCAGCTAGCTGTGAACCTATAGAATCTTCATGCTCAAATCCAACCACTTCGACTGGGTAATCGGTGCACTGCTAGAAATATAGTCCACACCCGTCTGTGCCACAGCACGAATAGTTTCCAGGGTAATATTGCCAGAAGCCTCGATTTTCACATGACTATTTTCTAGGCGAATCATCTCTACAGCCTCCCGCATTGTATCAAGAGGCATATTGTCCAGCATAATAATGTCAGCTTTGTGGTGTAATGCTTCTTGCACCTGTTCTAAGGTTTGTGTCTCGACTTCAATTGTTAGCGGATAAGGAATATGAAAACGAATACGGGAAATAGCTTCTCCAATTCCCCCTGCTGCGACAATATGGTTGTCTTTGATCATCACTGCATCATCTAGTCCCATGCGGTGATTGATCGCCCCTCCTATCTGAGTTGCATATTTTTCTAAAATTCTTAAACCTGGTGTAGTTTTGCGTGTATCCACAAACTGAGTGGGTAAATCGGCGATCTTCTCTACATACTGACGAGTTAGAGTTGCAATTCCACTCAAACGCATCGCTAAGTTCAGCGCTACTCGTTCCCCCATCAGTAATGCAGCCAAGCAACCGTGCATCTGTGCTACTATCTGTCCCTGCTGACAGTATTCACCCTCAACTACAAATGCCTTAAAGCTAACTTTTTCATTCAATAGTTGAAATACTCTTGCTGCTACTGGTAAACCAGCTATTACCCCAGGCGCTTTTGCAATCCACTGCGCTTGTCCTTCTATAGGATTTTGAGATAGAAGAGATTGAGTTGTGCGATCGCCTCTACCAATATCCTCTAATAACCACTCATGTAAAAGAGGATCTAACACCAGCCAGGGGGGCAAAATTCCTACATTGCTCACAACTTGATTGCTTACTTCTCTCACTACAGGAAAAACCTAGTCCAAAACTCTTGATTTATGTAGGTTTCTTAACTGCTCGCCAAAAATAGTTCAAAAAATGTTCTCAAAGAGTTGACAAAAGGGGGAGGAGTGGCTAAGATAAAAAAGTGCCGGACGAGCGGGCACAAGCGAAAACTGCTCGCCGAGCAGCCGAACCATGAAAAGCATATAGTTTTGAAAGCCATTATAAAGCACCTTGCCGGCGGGAGTAAAGAATTAAAGACCGAGGCTGAGGTCAAAAAAGAAACAGCCGGAGCAAGTAGGGGCGTGCCAGGGCACGTCTGTACAGCAGGAGTTCAAAACGGAGAGTTTGATCCTGGCTCAGGATGAACGCTGGCGGTATGCGTAACACATGCAAGTCGAACGGTCTCTTTGGAGATAGTGGCGGACGGGTGAGTAACGCGTGAGAATCTGGCTTCAGGTTCGGGATAACAGTGGGAAACCGCTGCTAATACCGGATATGCTCAACAGTGAAAGATTTATCGCCTGAAGATGAGCTCGCGTCCGATTAGCTAGTTGGTAGTGTAAGGGACTACCAAGGCG
>JANZYY010000503.1 GCA_026419705.1 Fischerella sp. | reverse complement strand
GCGAAAATAGCTCGATGCCAGGATTTGTTTTTCACTCAAAAGCCTTCTCTTGCCAACAAGAGGAGGCTTTTGTTTTTGTTATTTTTTGTATGCTTCCTTTGGTTAATTTGGGGAAGCTTTAAAAGTAAATAATAATACCAAAACGTGCGGAATCCCCAAGGGCGCAATGGTCTCCAAGGGATTTGGGGGAATCTAAAAGACTTTGGGTAATAAACATGACTTTTTAATCGCAGGCACATCTCAGGATATTCTCAAGCTGAGATTTTTTTTTAATTTCATCTAAATTATGTTGTAATTAGTTGCTTGCACCAGTCTTACCGTGTTAGGAATCGCACAGATAATATTTGTATCTAAAATATAGGTTTTGGAGTCAAAAAGATGAATGCACTAACTTTACAGTGGTACGATGCAGGTCAAGCCAAAACTCAGAAAATTTACGAACAACAGCCAAGCAAAAATCCTGGAACTGTCCGCATCGGTCGCGATCCGCTCCGGTGCGATATTGTTTTGAGTCACCCTACCGTGTCAGGTCTACATGTAGAAATCTTTTTTCACACTCAGCAGCAGCGCTTTTTGATCAGGAATTTGCGAGAACAAAATCCCCCTATTGTGGATGGTCAGAAATTATCTCAAAATGAAATACCTCTAAGCGAAGGCAGTATTATCTATTTGGGTCAACAGCAACTCCAGGTTATAGCTGTTTCCGTTCCTGCTGCTAGCAGCGTTCCACCCACAATTTTGATACCACCGCAACCATACGCCATAAACCCCCAACCAGCAGCACCTGTAGCACGACCACAACCACAAGTAGTCATAGGAAATCATTACCATTTACCGATACCTCCTGCACAACCCCAAACAGAGGAAGTATATGGTTTACAGTGTCCTAGATGTAACAAAATTTCCTCTTATAAAAACCTACTTTTGGGCTGTCAACACTGCGGTCATTCTCTCCAGGATGCGCTTAGTGTTTTAGTACCGCCCAATAATTAAGCTGGTCACCATAAAATTAGCTCTTTTAGAAAGATGGGGACGGCTTTCGTTTGAAAATTTGCATTTGTAACCTGAATACCTTTTATATTTAATTTTTTTCTTCTATTATCGATTTTCCCTATAAAAACTTTTATAAATTAAAACAATTATGAACAGTCGTTCTTTAGAAATTCAATTATCTTGGCAAGATCCAGTCACGGGAGAACGACGAGAACCGAAGTTACGGGTACCTATTGCCCTTGGTAGAGAATTTGCCCGTATGCCCGCCCAACTCAGAGGACAGCCTGTAGTCCGAATGGTACTTAATCACGATCAAGTTTCCCGCTTCCATGCCTTAATTGAATGGGAACAAAACCAGTTGATAGTAACCGATCAAGGTAGCGTTAACGGTATCTACGTCAACAATCAACGTCAAACACGGGCAATTCTGACTAATGGTGACATTTTGCAAATAGGTCCTTACGTAATTTCTGTCACCTTTGCTGCTGTACTTATTCCTCCTAGCTTACCTCCACAGATCCATAGTCGCAATTCTGTTATCAACTTTAACCCCAATACTAATCTTCCAGACCCCACTTTACCACCACAACAACCCGTAACGCCAACGGGCAGCAATTTCCCACCACCGATGTTTCAGCAACAACAAATCTCCATACAGGCACTTCATGCCATGAGTTTACCAGTGGATGAAACTGACTACCTTGCAGTTGGGGCAGGATTAGGTAGTTTTATCTGGGTGGATTTACTGAGAATATCGGGCGTTTCAGGTGACAAAATAGTAGCACTGGGTATAGATAAAGAGCCATATGCCCGTTACAAGCTTCTGTGTTTGAATTCGCAAATTCCCTTACACGAAAGACTGCGCTCCAATTCAGACTCTTGCCCTGATAATATTTGGGGCTGGCCTAGTTATGCCTTGCGGGAAGCTTGGCATGACTTCACAAAAGGTAAACTAAATGATGCTGTTAAATATCTGTGGAAAGTTTTTGCTGAGCCTACTTTTGCTGAAACTTATACCCCTCGTGCAGGAAATGTGTTTGATTCTATCGATCGAGAGGCGAAGCGCATTGGTTGGGACAAAATCTATCGCTTCGGACGAGTTCTGGCGATCCGCAAAACAGATGATGGCCGATATTGTGTAGCCTATTCTCGCGGGCGCGGAAATCATGCTTTTTTTGTCAGTCGTTATTTACACATAGCTACTGGATACCCAGCACTTCAGTTTCTCCCTCATTTGCAAGCTTATCGAGAAAGATACAAAGACTTTAAGTCGGTTGTGAACGCCTACGAAGACCACAACCATGTCTATCAACAACTAGAACACCAAGGCGGCAAGGTACTGATTCAAGGGCGGGGAATTGTTGCTTCCCGAATTGTGCAGCGCATCTATGAAGCACGGCAGAAAAATCCAAATATTTCTATTTTGCATTTAATGCGATCGCCCAAACCGCAGGGTAATAAATATGGCAAATCTCAGCGTTCGGTCAAACATCATGTTGAATTGCAACCATTTAACTGGCCGAAAGCTTGTTGGGGTGGAGAACTGCGAGAAACATTGGAAAAGGCTCCTCCAGACATGCGTAAAGAATTATTATCAAACAAAGTTTGGGGAGGAACTACCACCGCCGATCGCCTAGACTGGCAACGCATTATAAACACTGGTATCAAAGAAGGTTGGTATAAAATTCAATTTGCTGTGGTGACTAGAGTAGAACAGGATGCTCAAAACCACATCATAACTTATATTCAAGACAAAGACTTTGGTGAAATTCAACTTCCTGCTGTTGACTTTATTATTGATGCCACTGGACTTGATGCCAAGGTAAAAGAAAGTCCTTTGCTACAAGATTTGGTTGAACATTACAACCTGCCTCTCAATTCCGTAGGACGCTTGGCTGTTGCCAACGATTTTGAGTTAGTAGAAATGCGTAACGGCAAAGGTAAAATATATGCTGCGGGGGCAATTACCTTTGGTGGGCCGTATGCAGCTGTTGACAGTTTCCTGGGATTGCAGTACGCATGCTTGCGTGCTGTTGATAGTCTTGCTGCTGCTCGTGCGCCTGGGATCAATAGTTTAAACCCTTTCAGTTCTTTTGGGCAATGGTTAAAGTGGGTATTCAATCAGTCTCCTACTTAGAATTGTGAAGTTATTGTAAAGACAGTCAACAGCAGGAAACTTGCAAGGTTAACATTTTTGTTTCAAAACCCTGATTAGGATTGCTATCTAAGACGAATGTGCTTGTGTAAAAACTGTTTAAAAACCCATCAACAGTCTGAAAATCAGATACTCTGAAATGGTGTAGAAATGTATAGAATCTTGTAAAGATATAAAATATAGTTTTTTCAAATGCAGGTATTTTTAAAGCCTTCCTCAATGCAACTGTCTACTCGCTTAACCACAAGTCAGCCTTTAAAGATTGTCGCACTTGGGGATAGTTTAGTATACGGATTCGGCGATCCAGATGGAGGCGGCTGGGTTGAACGACTGCGACGGCTGTGGATGTCACCTGATAATGTCGGTCACGTTCTTTATAATCTGGGTGTACGCGGCGATCGCGTCCAACAAGTAGCTCAAAGATTGGAAGTGGAATTTCGCCACCGGGGTGAACTACGCAATCAAGTTCCTGACTTGATTATTCTCTCGGTAGGGGTCAATGATTCAGCTCGCTTGGGTCGTTCTAACGGACGGAATTATACAGAATTTGCCGTTTTTGAAACACAAATCGCTTCTCTACTGGAGATGACGCAGCAACTATGTCCAGCATTATTTGTGGGTATGACGCCAGTCGATGAGGCAAAAATGCCATTTCTCGATTGCTTGTACTACAATCACGCTGACCAGTATCGTTACAAAGAAGCAACTCGCCTTGCTTGTCTGAAACGGGGAATTCCTTATCTGGATATCTTCCAAAAATGGATGGAACGCGGTGAAACATGGTGGTCTAAACGCTTGAGCAATGATGGTCTTCACCCCAATACATTAGGCTATCAAGCATTATTAGATGATGTCATCAATTGGGAAGCGATCGCAACCTATCAAAGCAATCCTATTCCCATTCAGCATTATCGCTAGACACCTAGGAAAAAGTCTGAACATGAAAGTCTGACAATTGCTTTACTCACATCTTGCACCTGGAAATATGGATGTCAAAACCACAACCAAGTGTAAGAGGAATTAATCGTTCAATC
>JANZYY010000004.1:6921-29317 GCA_026419705.1 Fischerella sp. | reverse complement strand
GGCAAATATCTGTATCTGGTGTCAAGAAACCTAACTTAACAAAGTCTTGTGCTAGGTCGTGGTAATCTTTATTGACTAGATGCACAAGAGCATCTGCAAGTGTTTCTTTGGTAGTTTCATCTAACTGATCCATCATGCCAAAATCAATGTAACCCATTCGACCATCTGGCATGGCAAACAAATTACCAGGGTGGGGATCGGCATGAAAGAAACCATGTTCCAATAACTGTTGCAAACCGCAGGTAACACCGATTTCGATGATAGCTTCTGGGTCTAAACCTGCTTCCTTGATTCTTTTAGTATCGGTAAGCTTAAATCCATTCAGCCACTCTAGGGTTAAAACCCGGCTTGAAGTATAACGCCAATAAATAGCCGGGACTTTCACACGGGGGTCGTTGCGGAAATTAGTTGCAAATTTTTCGGCATTGCGACCTTCGTTGAGATAATCTATTTCTTCAAATAATTTGGTACCAAACTCGTCCACAATCAAACTTAGATCGTGACTGAGATTGAGAGGTAACCAAGGACTTAACCAACTCGCTGCCCATCGCATTAAATAGAGATCGAGGGTAATAACTGGACGTAAGTTGGGGCGCTGCACTTTCACCGCCACTTCTTCACCACTTAGCAAACGACCTCGGTAGACTTGACCCAAGCTTGCAGCAGCAACGGGAGTGGGTGACAACTCGCTATATATTTCATTAACTGGGCGACCTAGTTCAGTTTCAATAATTCGGTGGGCGATCGCATTATCGAACGGTGGTAATTGGTCTTGCAGTTTTACCAATTCATCCAGGAAATCTTTGCGTACCAAATCCGGTCGTGTTGATAAAGCTTGACCAACTTTAATAAAAGTAGGCCCTAGCCGCGTGAGCAATTGTCGCAGTTCGGCAGCTCGTTTCAACTTGTTTTGCTCTACTTGATTTTGCCATTCATCCCACTTGAGGCTGAATATAAATACGCTAAAACACCAAATAATTTTTAGCGCCCGCGCCCAAGCCAGCCAAGGACGATACCGGTAATAACGAGCGATCGCATCGGGATCGTAGCGTCGATTATTTTGTGTCAGGGTCTGCAAGCTCACTCGCTTATTTACCTCTTTGTTTTTTGTTTAAAATCAGAAATTTGCTTTCTAGAGCCGCATCAGGCATCCTTCCAGCTCAACAAAATTCCGTTCGACTATTCCTCTGTAGCTTTGCGGAATTTAGCCAAACTTTACTAAAATTTATTCTTTATCTTTAATTTTATAATATTAATATACAAAAGTATAAATACTTAAACTTAAGTTTAAAAAATAATATATTTTAGCTATATAAAAATTCTATGCTATTCATTATACCTTACTATCACAACTGGTGATTACATAGAAACCAGCCATATCCTAGTCTTGCAAGGACTAGTGCTTGTTTATGTTGTATTAACACGTACTGATAACTCGTACCAAACGCGAAAATATACTGCCTAAGGGCCTGCAGCATACACATCTGGTACGTTTTTCGCCAGATGTCTAGTATATAAAATTATTCACATCTTGCACCCTACTTTGCCTTGAAGTCGCGCTGCGCGCGTCTACGCCAACAGCTAGTGGGCGTACGCTTCATCCGTGAGTTACACTAGGGTCTGTTTTCTGTCTTCTGAGATTCCCTTGTTCCCAAGGGAGAAATTTACTTTCAAGTCCCCCAATACACACGTGGAATTTAGGGAATCCCAAAATCTAGAATGGCGTCATCAGTAGTTTGAAAACACGCCTGAGGACGAGAAATATGACAGCCTCCGATCTAGTTGATTTATAGAGGCTATTTCATGAAGATTTTTCAACTTTTCACAAATCGTTTGCATTTGCCGACTCTACTGATATTTATTTCTGGCGTAATTCTTGCTCTTTTTCTTGGTAGTCTCCCAACTCCCAGCAAAACTCCGATGCGAGATAAGTTTCTTTGGCCTTTTTCATCCACGTCTATTTGGAATATGCCCATCGGTTCCAAAGCCCGTTATGTTCCAGCAAAAATTGGTAAAGCAAGCACTATTTCGGCCGATCAAGAATACTTCTTCAAGCTCAAAAAAGGCGATCCATTGCGTGAATTGTATGAGCCTGGTGCTTGGGGTGAAGGGCGTTGTAAAGGCACTAAACTTGTGGGAATTGCACCATTACCGATTCCAGATGACTTAATTGTTCCAGATGCTACAAGTAAGCCGTATCATACACCCAATAATGCTTCCGCCTTTCTGTTACCAGATGGTAAAACCTTAGTGCAAATTGCCCCACTGGCTCGTTGTCAACGTGGAGGTCCACTCTATGGTTTCCATTATTATTATGACCTTGATATTTACGGAGAGGGAATAGGCGGATCGCATTTTGGTTCTGGTCTTTCTGCTATTGGTGGCTCTATTCGCAAAGGTGAATTGATTGGCAACAAACCTATTCGTCACGCCTTAAAAGTTTTGATTTGGGGAGAAAAATACCTTTACTACTCTCAAAAGATTCCCGGTCATCGCTGGCCAGCAGATGTTGCAGATAGCTATGCACCTGAACAGTATCATGGTCAAAACCCTGCTCTTGTGCAAGGTTCCCTACTTGCAATTCCCCCCACGGTAACTGAGGCGAGCCTGAAGTTGCAAACACGCCCTGGAAAAAAGCTTTTTCGTGCCTTACAAGATTACGGTGCTTACGTTGTTGATGACGCAGGCTGGGACATTCATTATTTTGCAGTGGAAAATGGAGTTGTGGAAGAGTTTCATGATGCCTACGGATATGATTTCGTCAGTACAAATGGCGATTTCTATGAAGACTCTATGAAACTATTCCAAGCACTTCACGTAGTTGATAATAATAGTCCGAAAAATGTCGGTGGTGGTGGAAAGCGACGTGCGCCTCTTGCTCCGCCAATTGGTAACTGACCTGCCATTTTACAACAAAACTCAAACTGCTACACATCTTTATAAGCAACAATTGAGTCTGCAAAAATTGGGATTAATCTTGAAATTGATTCAAAACCAACTTTCCAAGGAGCAATAAGTTTTTCTATTAACAAACCGGGATACTTTGTCCATTTCCGCAAACCAGCACCCACGATTTGATATCCGCGATCGCGAAAATAACTCCGCGGTACATAACTTAAGTGAGCTTCAAAATCATTAAACCCAACTACAGTATCTGAACCTTCTTTAAAGCAAGGATAGTTAGGCGTTGAAACTATCACTCTTTTTCTAGCAGTACTTTCCAAAGTATTTAAAAATTCTTCGACTTTTTCTTGTTCAATATGTTCAATTATTTCACATGCTAAAATTGTATCCCATTTTCCCGGTAGAGGTGATGGCATCACCTGATGCCAAACATGACGATAACATTGCTGTTGAGAACAAAATTCGACATTGCCTTGAAACGCATCAATACCATCAATTAATGGAGGTTTTGCCAATCCAGCCTCCCAATAATTAGCTTGAATTAAATTCCCCCATCTTCCTAAACCACAACCAACGTCTAGCACTGTTTCTCCTGTAATTAAAGGTACAACTATAGGATCTAGACAAAGCGGAGAAGAACTCATATTCACTCCAAAAATTTTGCAATCTCATAACGCTGAATACCGAATTATGAATGCTGAATTCCCAATTCATAATTCATAATTATCCTACAATTGAAGCTTGCTTTCATGAGATAGAATTAACAATCTCTTTCTCGAACACACCAAGCGCCCGAACCACAGCCTGATCCATGTCGTAGTACTTATATTCAGCTAGCCGTCCCACAAAGATTACCGTACCATTCAATTTCTCTACCTCTTTGAGGTAAAGATCTAGCCGTTCGCGATTCTGCTCACGGGGTATGGGGTAATAGGGGTCGTTTTTTCCTGGTACGTAAGCTTGAGGATATTCCATCACCAAAGTGGTTTTGGGTAAGGTTTGCCCCGACAAATATTTTTGTTCAGTAATGCGGGTAATGTCATACTCGTTGGGGTAGTTGACCGTACCAACCTCTTGATAATACTCTTGTTCCAAAGTATCAAACTGAAAGCGCAGACTACGATAAGGCAACTCGCCATACATGTAATCAAAGAAGGTATCAATCGGCCCGGTACAGATGATCCGGTTAAACTTAATGTCATTGATAATTTCCCGGTAATCTGCGTTCAGAAGTACCTTGATATTGGGGTGAGCAAGCATTCGGCGAAACATCTCGGTGTAACCGTGCTTTGGCATAGCTTGATATCTATCCTGAAAATAACGGTTATCCCGACTGATATAAACCGGAACACGTCCTGTTACTCCGCGATCTAGTTCTTCGGGTTTTAACTCCCACTGCTTCATTGTGTAGTGGAGGAAAACGTTCTCATAAATGTAGTTGGCTAAAAAATCTAAATCTCCGCTAGCACTTTCACGTAACTTGAGAATAGGAACTTTAACTCCAAAACCGAAGTGTTCTAGAAGCAAATTCTCCAGCTTCTCTGCATAGCGTGGAGGAAAAAGAGCATAGAGGGAATTTAGATTAAAAGGAATAGGCACCTTCTTGCCTTCTACTACTCCCAGCACGTGATGATAGTAGTGTCTCCACTCCGTAAATTGAGAGAGATAATCCCAGGCTTTTTTAGACTTGGTGTGGAAGATATGAGGACCATACTTATGTACTAAGATGCCATGCTCGTTGTAGGAATCGTAAGCATTGCCGCCGATATGATCCCGCCGTTCTACAATTAGCACTCGTTGTGCCAATTGAGTTGCAATCCTTTCAGCTAGCACGCAGCCTGAATACCCAGCCCCTATAATTAGCCAATCTACTTTCATGCTGCTTCTCCTTGCTTGACGTAATTTGGATATTGAAACTTTGTCTTACTTTTGAGGTTCAAGATACTCTTGCCAAAATTGCATAGAGGTTAAATCTTTGAATGCTTTTTTCCACTCTGCACTGACACTTGACCATCTCAAATAACTTCTAATTGCAGAGTTAAACCAGGTAAATAAAATATTAAGACCAGCTTTTTGCTCCAATTCGTACTGATAAGAGTTAGGATTTTCCTCTATGACATAAAGAATTCTTTTTTTAGCTAACCCTTTACAAATGGAGTCACGGTCTTTTTCTTTCACACCAAATCGAATGACTGCACTCTCATCAGCAATTAGAAATTGCGGGAGAAAATGACCATTCAGCATTAACAAACTAACCAGCTTTTGGAATTTTCCAGCTGTTGTAATTTGATAACTTTCACTATTTCCTATGGAATTAGCCAGTATAAGTTGGTTTTTATAATTTCTACTGGATTCAAAAATCTTGGCATGCAGGATCTCTGGGTCGTTGCTGGTAATGAAATTAGGGCCTTGCATATAATCTTCAAAGCCTTTGACTACCATTTGTGCAGAGTTGTAATCAAAGATGAATAAATAATAGAGTATACAATGCGTGAAAATTTTAACTGTTTTCACATATTCCAAGGAGCTATGAATTGAATTGGTTATTAAGTGATTGCGAATGTAATAGTAAAAATCCCAAATAGGTCTTTTAGCATAAAAGGGTTCGTGCCACACAGCTATAGATGGGAAAGCCACTATTCCACGGTTAAAATGTTCATTGATTCTTAAACCAAATTCCATGTCATCTATTTTGATAAATAAGGGAAGCGGTAATCCAATTCTTTCGACAATTTCTTTAGAGAAGGCAAAAAACCAAAATCCTCCATAATCTATATTGTCTTCTAACAAAAGTGAGTTCAGTGTGGTGGTGTTTCGTAAATCAAGTTTGTGCTTGAGAGGATAGCCTGTGAATTTATCTTGCTTGATGTTTCCTTCCTCGTCGATGGATTTGTTATATATTGCTCCTGCTTCATACAAAATGTGTTTTTTGTATAAATCCAGCATGCTACCAGCGACAGCAAAATCTTGCTTCGCATACTCATACAAAGAAAAAAGCCTGTAAATAGCTTCACTGTCTAACTCGATATCGTCATCCATAAACAAGAAGTGTGTATAAACACCTTCCTGTAACGCTTCTATTAATCCTTTGGTAAAACCGCCACTTCCACCGACATTACGATTAGAAATAAGTTCAACTCTATAGTCTTTAAAATCACTCGTATTTAGAGTTTTGCCATTGTCTACTACAAAAACTTTAAACTTTTTATCCTGCAAGAAACTGTCTTGCAAAATAGTATCGACTGTTTTTTTGACATAAACTTCTTTTTTGAATGTACAAGTGATGATAGCTAATGACACATCTCGATGCTTTGCTTGTTCAGTTACGACTAACCCTTCTGTAAACAAACCTTGTTCACTGAGGCAAGTTATTTCCAGATAAATGCGACTAGCTGCTTGATTTTGCTTGAGTTCTGGCAAGATAATTTTCACATACTCTGATAATTGACAACCCTTAATAGTTTGACTGAAAATAAGTTCTCTACTACTCGCTTCCGAAGTTTCTCTATAAGCAAAAACCTTAAAATCTCCCTCAATCTTAAGTAAATAATATAGGGAGTTAATAGACGTATATTTTGTATAGTATTTTTCGTAGATTGAGTTGAAATAAGTGTTCAAAGATATAGTGCTATCTTCATTTAAAATAATTTGGTTTTTGTCTCCATCAAAATTAATTGATATATCATTAGAAACTTTGAAATATAAATCAGAAATTTCAGCAGTTTTAGGAAATTGTACTCTGCTCACTATATTCATATGCTTCCTACCTTTTATGCGTGTTTACTAAGAAAAATTCGTTTAGGTGATGTTACCGTCGCCATATCTAAGCTTTGCTTGGTACCTGCTGTAAATACTGGTGAATGCTATCTACAAAAGGTTGATAGGCTGCTTGAGGAGAAAGTTTAGCGATCGCGTACCGATGAGCTTGTTCCTCCATCCATTGGCGCTTTTCTTTTTTGGTTAGCACTGTGTGTATGGCTGCTGCGAAATCTTCAGGTGTATCTGCTACGAAAACAGCATTACCTACAACTTCATGCAGTCCTTGAACGCCTACACTGGTGGAAACACAAGCGCGGCCATGGGACATTGCCTCTACGAGTTTGATTTTCAGTCCGCTACCAGCCAGCAAAGGAACCAGACAGACTTCAGCAGCACCATATTCCGGTTCCAAATCGTCAACCCTGCCAAGAAGACGAACGTTCGGAAAAGTTTCTTGTATAAAGTCACATACAGTACCGCATACGTGGAGACTGCAACCGTCGATTAGCTGTGTAACTTTTAGCCACACGTTTTCAAGAAACCATTTCAGGCCATAGTAGTTGTGATCCACACCACTACCAACAAACAAGCAACGGCCAGGTACTTGCTTGACCTTAGAATAATGAACAATTGCAGCTTTAGGCATGGAAATAACCTCAGATTGAGGTGCCATGTGCTTGAGAAGCTTTGCGTCTTCTTCCTGAATGGCTAAAAGTACTTGTGCTTTGCTTAACTGTGTTGCTTCCTGTTCCCAACTCCAGTCTGATTCAGAACAAGTAAGTCCTAATTTTTGGAAGTGAGCAAATCTTTGATGGCGTACATCGTGGGTAAGTATAACTTTTAACACTGTTTCCTCTAAAGCAGGGGAGTCTAAAATACTCCCTAGAAAAGCGTAATTTGCGATCGCTACATCAGGTTTGAATCTCACAAACCGCGAACTTGCAAAATTTACCTCTTCTGGCGTTGCTAAAGCATCCCAAGCTTGAGTGGGAATTACGTATGTTTTGTATAAGGGTGTTATCTTTCGTTTATTCCTGATAGAACGGTAAATGTTTTTCAAGTTTTTTGGTAAGCGATCGTAAAGCGATCGCCCTAACTCAATCAACAAATCTGATAAAGGGTTAACTCTAAGCAGAAGATGACCTATTCTCAAGTTATTCTTAGCCGACACATTCGCAAGTTTTGCCAATGCAGGCGGAATGATATACCAAGGAATTCTGCCGTGAGGTGATGAATTCAGAAGTACGTACTCAATTTCACAACCAGCTTGCCGCAAGTAGCGCAGAAAATCCAGTATATAAGTAGCGTTACCAATACAATTCTCAACAGGAATATCTCTACTCACAAATTGAATTTTGATCGGTCGAGAAATACGGTTTGCAAATACATGCTTTACTAGATTCATAGAGCCATTTAAATATTTTTACAGCCACTCAATTTGTCTAGCTTCTGCTGATAACTTAGCTTCCCGTCTACCAGCAGCTTCAGCTTGAGAAGCTATCAAATCAATAGGTGTAAGCCAAAAGTCTAAAAAGGTTGCTTTGCCTGCAATCATTTTTGCAGCTGTATAGGGCACTACCTTTACCAGCCAGCGTATCCACCAACGCAAATAGTATTTCAATTTCCATGCGTCCGAGAAGACATTAGAACCATAAAGTTCTATTAAGTATCTCTGCGAACGTCCGTAACGATGGAATTGTTTTCTGAATTCCCGCAAAGTGGAACGGTGACGGTGCAAGACAACAGCTTGTTCTGCACAACAAAATCGCCAAGAGGATTGCTGTTGAATTCGCCAACATATGTCAGCGTCTCCACCTGTTGTGAGATAGGGACGAAATAAACCAACCTCTTGCAAAGTTTGGCGTCGAATTGCTAAATTTGCTCCTGCTGCATAGGGAAGAAATGGATGGGATGCTGCTCCTTCGTGACACAAAATCTTCCTGTAGGCTGCATACTTCTCCAGTAGTGTTTGTCCTGGTAAAGCGGATATTGCACCAGCAACTACACCAACTGTAGGATCGGCAAAGACTTGAACAATCGCAGACAACCAATCTGGTTGGGGACGACAATCAACATCGGTAAAGGCGATAATTTCACCATTGCTAGCACGAATACCAGCGTTGCGAGCAGCGTATGAACTTTGAATTTTATTTTCGCTTTGGTAGCGAATTGTTAATCCCTGCTGTTTTGCATCTTCACTCTTCTGTTTGATAATTTCGGCTGTGCGATCGCAACTGCCATTGTCCACTAATATATACTCGGCGCGATCGCGAGGATAAGTTTGCACGCGCAAACAATTTATCAAGTCTGGTAAGTCTGCTTCACCGTTATAAATCGGAACAACAACCGAAACCTTGGGCAAAAATGATTGGTTATTGAGATTATCTATTTGATTGCTAACCATATTTATACAAGCTTAAACTTCATGTTTAATGGCAAAGGTCAACATAGCCGTTATTTGTGTTATTTAAAAAAGTTTTTCTTTTTTCATTCAACAACATATTTCAGAAAAATTTATGAATTTAAAACTTATCCAGATAGATTAAGTTTTTCTTCTGATTTGTAATAAAGCTTGAGCAATAAATCACTTTTGAGATAAGTCACGATGCTACCGATAGTGAAAATCAGCTCAAAACATAGTACTATTAGCATTGCTAAAGGTAGGAAAACTGAGCGTTTTTTATCTTCTTGTAAAACAGCGTGAATTTTTTCACAATCAAATGGCTTTATTCGCACGATCGAGGTGATAATTCCTTTAATTTTCTGAGGCAGCGTCCAATTTAAATCCGCAGATAATTGAGCATAATCAGCCATATCTGGATTTTTGGTCACAAGATACTTAATGCGATCCTTCAAAACGCGATCGCGTCCCATGAGTAAATAACGCCAAACACAAAAAGATAATGTTGGTGGTTCGTGGATAGCTTGAGCGTTTGGATGTTTCCAGATTTTGTTTCCTTTGAGGTAATGAAAAGAGTAACAATGTATATCGCAGTTGCCTCGGTAAAGCGGTAAATGAGTAGGAATGGGATATTGCAAGAGAAAATCACGGCGAAAGGCGACAGCATTTAGAAAATAGTAGTCTGATATATATGGTTCCTCTTGATACGAAAATCGAGGAAAGAAGTAGTGCATAGCTATGGCAAGTTCATAAGCATTCCTTACAGGTGTACTCGTCTCTCCTGCAACAACATTAATATCTACGCTTTGCAAGAAAGTAGTGAGTATATTCCTCAGCCAATTTGAGACATAGACGCAATCTGAGTCACAATAAACAATGATTTCACCTGTTGCTAGGTTTGCGCCCAGCATTTTCGCTTCGTAGTAGCCAATTCCTGGTACTCGTTGCACAGTAATCCAGGGATACTTAGAACATATTTCATCTATTACTTCTTGTGGTGCATAACCACCGTCAATCATGATAAATTCATTGGCTTGCTGGGGTGATATATCTTGACCAGCAATTGAAGCTAAACTTCGGTAGATATTATCAAGTTCTACACTCGCAAGATTTTCTGTTTCAAATATAATTGAGAAAGTTATATTCTTTGTGTCTATTGATTGCTTTACTTGTTCTTGGCTGAGAGATTCCATAATTGTCACCCATCCTTGATTTTTCAAGTTTTTCTATGTTCCTTGAAGGGACAGATTGAAACATTTTGGTTATGAATGATATTCCACTTTCGAGGTTGGTAAAATAAACATCTACTGATACTTTCTTCTCTTCCCTCTACTCTGAATTTAAATGATTCAACTGCATCAAGATGATACATTCTCTCTTTTTTTGCATATATATCCATAATGTAAACTCCAAGCTTTAAACCCATGTAAGGCATTTCTAATTGGATTTCATTTTCACCAGGTAAAAGAAATATATAATTTTTATCTTTTAAGTTATTAATAAGTAAAATTGTATCCCCTCCCTCTCCTAGTCCCTTAATAGCAAATGTAATACTAACGTCCTCAATTTTTTCAATCGCTTTACATTTGATGCATAAATAAGTTGGCTCACCACTTATAGGTGATTCAATTATTTCACCTTGATGATTTCTAAAAAATAGAGATTGAATTTCTAAACCAAAACTTTCTCTTTTCCGCAAAAAGGAAATTAATTGTGTTTCTGTGTCTAATTCACTCAAAAATAAATCTCGTTCATACTGATTAATAATTGAAGCTGCATCATCATATCCGAGAAACTCACCTTGTTTCAGGTAAACCGCAGATTCGCATACAGTTAGTATTGAATGGGCATCATGACTAACTAAAATAAAAGACGTGCCCTTTTGACGAAGATCGTGCAATTTCTGAAAACACTTTCCTCTAAATCGACTATCTCCTACAGCCAACACTTCATCAATTAAAAGAATGTCTGGCTCAGTATGAATAGCACTGGCAAAACCTAAGCGCGCTGCCATTCCAGAACTATAACTCTGAACTGGTGCATCAATCGCATCTCCAATTTCTGCAAACTTTATAACTTCATCAAATCGCTCATTTATTTCCTTTGTAGACAAACCCAAAATTGACATATTGGCATAAATATTTTCCCGTCCAGTTAAAACAGGATTAAATCCAGCTCCCAAGGCAATTAACGGTGCTATTCGACCATTAACTTCTACAAAACCAGTATCGGGTTTAATCAACCCTGCAATAATCCGCAGTAGGGTAGATTTTCCACTGCCATTTTTACCAACTAAACCAAGTGCTTCTCCTCGGCGCAATTGAAAATTAACATCCTTCAAAGCCCAAAATTCTTTTGGTCGAAGAATGTCGTTTTTCTCTCGCAATCCTAATACCTCAGAAGCAATATCCTGAATACCATAAAGTAGCGATCGCTTTAAATTGCGGCAAAACTTTTTAGAAACCCCGTTAACTGAAAGAACAATTTCCCGATCATTTTTGTATGGCTTTGCTGAAATTTCTTGCTCGTTGATGTTAATCATGATTAAGAACTCATTCTCTCAACTACATAAGGCATTGCTAGACGATAGATAATCCAAGCTAAAAGTAATCCCACAATTGTAATTAGACTGACTACCCAAAATCCTTGGGGATCGGAGATAACACCTGTTGTTGCTAATTCCCGCGTTGTTACTAGCATAGGTGTAACGGGATTGAGATTAACAATGGTACTAAATATCCCATTATTAGGAACTGGGTAAACTACTGGTGTAAGAAATAGCCAAAATCCAGTAATTAAGGTTAGCCCCATTGAAAAATCTTGATAAAGAGCGCCTAGTGGCGCTAACAGCAAACCAAAAAAAGTTCCTAGCAATACTAAATGAATTAATGCGACTGGCGCTAAAAAAACGCTCCAAGTTACTGGGATTTTATACCAGATGAACAAGCCTATAATCAGAATTAACTTGATGCCAAAATTGAAAAAAACTTCACCTAATTTGGCTATAATCAGCGCTTCTCGGGGGAAATTAATTCTAGAGAGCATCATTTTGGCAGCTGTCACCGCTTGCGGTGGCCCGTTTAGCGCTTCGACAAAGGTTTGCCACAATGTCATGCTGAACATGACGTAAGCAGGATAAGGTAAGTCCGTAGCACCGATGTTGACAACTCCACCTCCTTGAGCAAGAGTAAAGCCAACTGCCATGAGGATCGGAGGTATAATTGCCCAGAAAATACCTAAAAATGACTGACGGTATTTAGCGCTGATGTCTCGAATCATCAGCCGCCAAGCTAACTCTCGTGATGCTAACAAGTCCCGTCCCATTTCTTTGAATAACTGAAGCGGATGCCTCATTCGACTCTCAGGTCGATGCACTACTCTGTGGACTCTTGGGGTTAACTTTTGAGTCTGTTTAGGGACTTGATTTTGTCTCAAATACCGCTGGTTTTTGTGCATCATTATTAACTATTTACTGCGGTGAATAAAAAAGCATAAGATGGCAAAAAATAAGGTTTTGAAAGTTAATTTATTTCAGCGTTTGTACAGATTCTCCTAATCATGAATTGAATCGCTCTTAGACTGAGACACCAAGCATGCGTCGGCGTAAGACACGAGTTAAGGATCGCACTCCATCGTAGCCATTAGAACCAAACCAACGGATTGTGGCGATCGCTAAACTCAAACGTAGATATTTTTCAGAAAAGAACACTTGCGGAGAGTGTAGAAAAGCTTGTTGACGGAAATGAATTGCCTGTTTGTAGTCCCCTTCATCCACAGCAAGCCATGCTAAACCAAAAAATATACTGGCATAACATCGATTTCTCAAATACAACTGCTCAAGGGGGACAGATGCAAATGTTTTCTCGACAACCTGGCGAAGTTCCTTAATCATTCCTTGGCGATTTCTGGAGAAACTATTAGGAAGTTGTCGATAGCGCAGTAGAGGTTCTTTGACTACTGCAATCGGATAACTATAAGCAATACGAACCCACATATCCAAATCTGGTGCATAAGCTAAATTCCGATCAAATAGCCCGACAGCATCAAAGCAACTCCGCCTCACCATCGGTGAACTTCCACTAGAAATTGGATCATTTTCAAGAAGTTTGTCCCATACATTACCTTCTACATGGGAAGCAAAAATTCTACCTGTAGGATTGTTTTCTTTATCAACTAAAAGCGTCCAAGTATATACCAAACCTACTTCCGGTTTTTCATCTAAACAACATACTTGCTTTTCTAGTTTTGTTGGCTCCCATAAATCGTCAGCATCTAGAAATGCTATATACTCTCCTTGAGCATTAGTAATGCCTGTATTCCGCGCTGCCGAAACTCGTTGGTTTGCTTGTGAAATTAATTTTACTCGCGAGTCTGTAATACCCGAAACCCACTCCACAATATTATCTGAACTGCCATCATTAACAATCAATACTTCAAAATCAGTGAAAGTTTGCTGCAAAACACTTGCTAAAGTTTCTGGCAAGAAATCCATAGCATTATAGGCAGGGATGACAACAGAAACCTTTGGCATATTTGAACTCCTGAAAAGTTAGTGGTTAGTGGTTAGTGGTTAGTAGTTAGTGGTTAGTGGTTAGTGGTTAGTGGTTAGTAGTTGGTTGTTCTTGTAACCACTATCCACTACCCAATTAATTAAGTTTTAAAGCATTGACTGGAACATCATCCCAAGAATCAACAGTTCGCAATCGCGCTACCCAACCAGCTGATTTTTGAGTTTCCGTCAAATTCTGTTTAAAAGACTCATGGCAATCTTTGGCTTGAGACTCATTACAGCAGGCTATACAAGCATAAATCATGCCGGAAGGATCAATTTGCTCGTTTACCCAAATAGTCATGCTGTATTTCCTCAACCAGTGAAGTTCAAAAATTTTCGTGTGCCGCTCTAAGAATACTATTAAAGCAAAGAGATATTTAAAAGCCAATACAAAGCAAAATCACTGATTAGCTATTCCCAATTCCCTATTCTCCAACTAAAGTGATGACAAGCCTGGTTTATTGGGAAGGGGCATAAGTTTTATCTCTCCTTTCATAGCGACGGCGGTAGAGTAATTCTAATTGTCCGCCATATTCTTGAATCAGTGCGATTTGACGCTGGTAAAGTCCCCGGAAGCTGTTAGCAAATAGCAATGTAAAAATAGCTACTACCAATCCTGATGCGGTTGAAACCAAAGCTTCACTAATACCGCCCGTCACACCTACTGTTCTTGCGCCTCCCACATCATCAATATTTAAAGAAGCAAAGGAAGCAATTAATCCCAAGACAGTACCGAGAAGACCTAACAGAGGTGCAAGAGCAACAATCGTATCGAAAACATTTTGAAAGCGTTTGAGCAAAGGTATTTCGGCTTGCGCCGCAGTTTCTAAGGCGAGACGAAAGTCTTCTGGAGTCGCATCTTCCAGTTCTAAAGCTGCTAAAAAAATTCGTGCTATTGGCAGATCGGTATTTTGGTGCAGCTTATCCAAAGCAGTAACTACATTATCAAGTCGATAAGAATTCAGTACGTCTGTGACCACGCGGTTTTGACGGCTACTTAAACGCATCCAAAACAGGATACGTTCAATAATTAGTGCCACTGCTAACACAGAAAAACCTAGGAGGGGCCACATAACCACTCCACCCGCCGTAAATAGATTATTAATCATCTGGTATTGATCGACTAATTAACGACGCATACTTACATTAGCAAAAGGATGCGGCGAGGGGGAGATGGAGTGAATTTTGAATATTGCTTTTACCTGATGTTTTAAAACACGTCGGCGGGGTCAGCAGAATTCAGCTTTCGCATTGTGCTAGCGGTAGAAATCAAGCACATTGCCATTGTTAAAAAAAACACAGTTGCACTGCGCTCAATCGTCATAAAAATAGGCAGTATAGTAGCTGCTGCTGCTAGTTGATAAAGTCCCAGTGAAACGATGAATCCTGGTATGTAACCCAACACTGTTAGGAGTAAAGCTTCTTGAATAAGAACGACTACTAAATAGCGATCGCTATACCCAATTGCTTTGAGCATGGAGTATTGTGGCAAGTGATCGGTAACATCGGCATAAATGATTTGATAAACGATCGCAACGCCGACAATGAAACAGACGAGCACACCCAAACCAAAAACAAAACCTATAGGGGTTGTTTTTGCCCAATAAGCTTTTTCTACCTGTGCAAACTCCTCTGTTGTGAGAACCATGACGTCATCAGGTAAATTATCTGTTAAACTTTTGGCAATTTGCTGTGGATCTGCGCCTGGTTTCAACTGAATCAGACCGATTTGAATTTGATTGGGGTGATGGTCGGGGAATAGATGTAAGAAGGTTGAGTCACTGGTAATAACATTACCATACGCACCGAATGAGGCACCCAAGATAAACAAACCTACAACCCGGATATTGACACCATTCAATTCAGTTTCCACTGTTGGTTGGTGTTGAAATAAAGCCGGGATGGGTCCAAAATCTGGTAGAGAAGCTTGGTCAAACAACACAGTATTCAGCTTTTGCAGCTGACTGCGATTTTGATTAACTTCTGGAAATTTAAATGCGATCGTTCTTGGATCTGTACCAAACACCAAAATAGATTGTATGTGACGTGTTTGTGGATTTCTCCATTTGCCGTAACCGATATAGAGTGGACTTACCGATTCCACTCCTGTAAATCCTAGGGTCTGATACAATCGCTCTCTGGAGAAATTTTTGACTGAATATACAGTTTTAAAATGGGAACTTACCAGTACCAAATCCGTATCTAAACTCCTTTGTGGTGCAGTAGAACTGTCGAACAGTGAAGCTTCAAAGCCCATTTGGGCAAAGATGAGGATGTCTGCAAAGGCAATACCTACTACTGCGATCGCCAAACGAGTCTTGTGTTTAACTAACTGTCGCCATGCTAGGAGGGTTGTGCGAAAACATTTGCGAAGCATTTACGGAGACTCCTTCCTTTGGCAAGTCCTGATAATATATCTCTTGCAAAAGTGATTGAAAACCGGAGATGATTAAACCTCTTGCAAAAGTAACCTTTACAAGAGGTGGATTTCTAGATTGTTTTTGGGGTGGGAGATGGAAGCTGATGTGGTTAGCTGCACCGACTGATTTAACTTTGTTACCATATGATGTTCATGTCTGGCGAATCGACCTTGAACGACCAGAACCAGAATTGCTAGCTTTTGAAGCTACTCTCTCCAGTGACGCAATAGCTCGGGCTCGGCGGTTTTATTTTCAACAACATCAGCGGCGTTTTATTGCAGGTCGGGGTATTCTCCGTGCGATTTTGGGTCGTTACTTGGGTATTGAACCGCAAGTGGTGCGATTTGAATATGAATCCCGTGGCAAACCAGTATTAGCTGATACGTATACCCACAGCGGACTATCGTTTAACTTGTCGCATTCGCAAGATTTAGCTGTATGTGCGGTAAGTATTAACCGCTTAATTGGTGTCGATATAGAATACATTCGCTCCGTGAGTGATGTAGAAGCCCTTGCCAAACGCTTCTTTTCACCCAGAGAATATGCAGTAGTGCGATCGCTTCCTCCACCACAACAGCAAAAAGTATTTTTCCGCTACTGGACATGCAAAGAGGCTTATTTAAAAGCAACAGGAGTAGGACTAATTCAACTGGAGCAAGTAGAGATTTCCTTGACTCCAGAAGAACCAGCCAAGCTCACTACCGATGAACAGTGGAGTTTGATTGAACTTTTACCTGCTGATAATTATGTTGGTGCAGTTGCTGTAGAAGGTTTTGGGTTAGATCTGAAGTGCTGGCAATATTAATGTTACAAGAGTTTCTTTCAGTGATTTGATGCGTGGGTATTTGTATTGTCTAGGCTGGGTTTGCGCTTTTTTGATGGAATAAACATGAGGGCTAGTGGAAAAGTCTACAGGTGCTGGGAAAATAACAGCTTGTTGACCCAAAATTTTCATTCTTAACCCTCGATTGGTGCTGGTAGAGACAAGGGTGTGGGTACATTCCCAACTTCAGCCAGTCAAACGTTTGTGGTATTCTCTCCAAGAGGTAGATTATCTATATATACATGTTTCATCTACATGTTTCATCACTCCCCCTTCTCGCATCAGGGATAACAAATCGTCTTTGACGCATCAGCGAAACGGAATGGAGCGACCAAGGGTCTGTCTCCTTGATCGATAAACAGCCATCGGTCTGATAATTCTGCGTTGAGAAAAGCTACGATTTATTGCCACAAAATAGATTCCCCCAGTACAGTTGTGGGGGAGTGTAAAACACTTTTAGTTTTGAATGAGCCTGTACAATCCTGTACTACGCAACATTCAGAAAACCATTTTTAATCAAGAAAGTAGAATAGGTCATAAACAATTGCCTATCCATTGGTGGACAAACGATACCACTACCAGCGAGAGCATTGAGAGTAGCCTCACAATTGATTTTTGGTCTTCTAGTTTGCAAGTACAAATCTGGAATAGTAATTTGTTCTTCTGACCAGCGTTCTAATAAGAAAGGTCGGAGCGCATACAACGGATTATCAGCAGAAGAGATATCGTTAATTAACTTTATTTGCCACTCTTGATAGGGAATTACTTGAATAGAAAAACCAAGAGAACGCATCCATTCAAGTAAATTAGATAATGGAACCGGTGCGGGATGCTGTAAGTGAAAAGCTTTGCCTAATGATTCTTTTTGTTTGGATAGATAAATAATGGCTTTGCTCACATAATCTACAGGTGATGCATCCAACATATAATCCACATCTGGGAAACATCCCATTTGGATACAGCCTTTAATGACCAAGTTGATAAAATCATCTGTATTGCAAACACCTGTTCGGCTATCTCCTGCAATTAAAGGTGGTCTGTGGATAGTTACGGGAAGTCCGCGCTCGCGAGCAATTGTGACTAGCTTTTCTGCGACCCATTTAGTTTGAGAATAACCCAGAAAAATGCCTTGCCAATGCTCAAAGCTATCATCTTCTTTGACAACTTTGCCAGCATAAAAAGGCGATTCAAAAACAGCGACGCTAGAAACATAATGTACAGGCTTGACTTTAAAAAGGCTTGCCAAACGCAATACTTCTTGCGTTCCTAAAACGTTAGGAATTTTGAGTGCTGAATAAGGATAAACATAATTCAGTATTGCAGCACTGTGATAGATACTATCAAGATTAGCAGCTAGCATTTCAAAGCCTTCTTTGCTAATTCCTAACAGTGGCTGGGATAAATCGCCGATCACAGGTATAATTCTCGAACTAAATTGTTCGTTCCACAGTGCATAACTTTGCAAATTTTTCTGGAGTTTTTGCTTACCTTCTGCTGGGTTATCAGCACGTACCAAGCAATAAATATCTGCAGAAGTTTGTTGTAGCAATTCGTGGATTAAAAAAGCTCCTAAAAAGCCAGTCCCACCTGTTAAAAAGACATGATCTGGTTCATCTTTAAATACAAAAGAGCCAGATGCAGGACGAATGTTTGGGTCGAGAACAGCTTCAGCACTTAAATCTAAGACAGGAGCTACATTTTTAACTGCAACAGTATCTTGTAAATCCGATCCTAATTCTTCAGATTCTTCAGCTAAACGCTGTGATAATGATGCAATTGTTGGGTAATGCCACAGCAGTCTTGGAGCCACTTTAAATCCTAGCATTTTCTCTGCTTTGCTAACAAGCAACATCGCCTGAGTAGAATCCAAACCATAGCTATCCACTGGTTGTTCAATATCGATTTCGTCGGGTGCAACTTTTAATAATTCGGCAAGATGTGATAGCAACCAAGCTTGAATTTCTGCTGCTGTTAAAGATTTTTTTGCTGTCTTCATATTTAGACTTCCAATGTAGAACGAAGTGGGGAATACTGACTGTAATAATTCGGAACTTGCAGTCCTTGAATTTTCAAACTTTGAATCCGGTATAAATATGCAGCACCAATCATGATGTGGTTAGCGACATCAACTACTCGGCGATTATTTGGATCTGACAGATAAGAACCTCGCAGCCAATCATTGAAGCTACCTATTGCTGGTCCGCACCAAATTTGATAATCTACTTCTCGGCCTTTTTCTCCAGAATTAGACCAGCGGGAAGACAACCCCAAATACCAGCGGAAAATCAACGCCATTTTCATTTTGGGATTATTAACAGCTTTTCCCAGTTTTTCTGGATTTTTTTGAGATAGATAAGTTATAGTTTCTTCCCAAACTTGAGCGAGGGGCTTGCGAAAAACTTGTTTTTCTAGTTTATCTCTTTCCTGATGAGGAATCTCTTCAATTGAGTTATAGTTCCTGTAGATTTCATATAATTTTTGAGCGCGGAGAGGGAACATTGTACCGCGTTTGAGGACTTGCAATTTTACTCCCATTTCAAACATATCTGCTGCTGGGGCCATCATTACGTCAGCCATATCTGCTTGTGCTAGCAATTGCTTGGTATGCTGACAACTTCCGGCTTCAATACATGATTGATTAATTGAACCAGTCACTACATATGCAGCACCCATCATAAAAGCAGCTAAGGCTGATTGTGGTGTTGCAATTCCACCCGCTACTCCGACTCGAATCGGTTTTTCATAGTTATACCGTGCTTGAATTTCATCCCGCAAAGCAACAATTGCAGGTAACAAACAAACCAAGGGACGATTGTCAGTATGACCGCCAGAATCTGCTTCTGCTGTAATATCGTCGGCTAGGGGAATTTTAGCGGCTAAATTTGCTTGTAACTCACTAATTAACCCTTGTGCAACCAGTTCTTTGAGGATTTTTAGCGGTGCTGGTTGCATAAATTTACTAGCGACTTCACGACGAGAGATTTTGGCGATAACTTTGTTTTTGATTTCAATTTCATTGGCTGAATTTACACCCAATCCCGCTGCACGATAATAAACAATATTAGGAGTTAAGTCCAAAAATGCCGAAGCTTCTATTGTTTTCACCCCATATTTGAGGTATAAATCCACTGCACTACGTTCAATAGCGGGTTCATTAGGACTGTGAATTAAATTGAAAGCGTAGGGACCATTTGGTAAAGCTTGCTGGATGCGATTAATAGCTATTTCTATGCGATTTGGAGATAAACCACCTGCGCCAAATGAACTTAAAATTCTCTCTTTTCCAAGTGCTATGACCATTTCTTCTGAAGCAATACCACCAGCCATTGCACCAGTGGTATAGGCATATTTCACACCATGAAAAGAGAGAAAATTTGGATCTCCTAATTGTTGCAGCCTGATGGGTGGAATCACCATCAACAGTTCAATTTGTCCTGTTTGATCGCAATCGAGAGGAGACAAATAACCGTCGTTGCTGACACCAATTTTGCCGTCAACTCTCACAATATAACAATGTTTATCTAAAGATAAAAGTTTTTCTTTGATTATGGCAGGGTGAAACGTGACGCAATCTAATGAACCTTTCCATACCTGATTGAAGTTGCAAGGGGAGCCATAAAAATCAAGACCATTTTCTTGTTTACCTAGTACCGCATCTACTATTTTCACAGTAGTTATTCCTCGAAGTAAAATATGCGATGAAAAGAGGGTTGTATCAATTAACCACAAAGGACACAAAGGACACAAAGAAAAAGTTTAACGTAATAAATTAATTGCTATACTCGGTCAAATTCCTTGTTAAATTCTTAGCGTTATTTGCGTTCTTTGTGGTTCGTTAGATAAACGCTATCTGGGTGGTAAGAAAATAACTCCCAGCAACCTTTATTCACTGAGCAAATTTTCAGCACAAGCTAGTTGTAATTGAATCAATTCGCTGATTTGCTGGCTAAATTCTTGGCGAGATTTTAAGAAAGCATCATGGGTTTTATGAACCCTGATATTGTTAGCATTTAGTTGTTGGTAATGAGATTGATTGAGGAGGGTAATGGGTTGGGTTGATTCAACAAATTGTACTGCTGCTTTTGGCTCTAAGCTGTTATCCATGATATTTTGTATGGGCATTTCTTCTGGCTGAGTCTGAGGAGAGTTGATGGGTTGAGGTTTTTTGGCAGTTGTAGCGAGATTGTGGAAGAGTTTTTTGTTTTCTTCGGTCAAGATTTTTTCAGTAATGCTTTGACCGCCTAATGTGACTTTTTTAAGGGTGAGTTTGGATTTTTGATTGGTTTCTACTACCTGGGTGTAGAGTGGCGATAGGTCAACAGAAACCTGATGGCTGACAAGTTTTGCTAGTGCTCTCAAAATACCGCTATGGTCGTCTAAACCTCTTCGATTTAATGATATTGTGATGTGTTCTTGATTGCCGAGAATTTTATCGATCCATCGTGAGCAAATATTACCAGCACCCGTCTCGATAAATATTCTCGCCCCATCTTCGTAGACTTGGTTGACTAAGCGGGGAAAATCTAGCTGTTGTGATAATCCTGTGGCGATACTGTTAGCGATCGCCCCACTTTCTATTCTCACCGGGCCATACTCAGCAGCAGAATAAAGAGTGACATTTGGTAGGTTTTTCTGGATAGGTAGGGTGTTAATTCTAGCTATTTCCCCGTATTCTGAACGCATGGCTTCGCAATGAATGACATGATCGAAGGGGGCACGAAAAGCATTGCAGCCTAAAATTTGAATGATTCTTTCACAAGCCGCTGGTTCACCGGCGATGACGACTTCTTCTGGTGTGTTGATTTGAGTTAAGAAGACGCGGTTCTCATGTTTGAGGTATTCTTGAACCTGGGAGGGGGTAGTCATGAGAACGTAGTTAGCCCAGAAGTTATTATCTTGGGTTGGTGGTAAATCCCAATACTCGCGGACGGCTGTCTTTGCACCCGATAATCTTTCGGCGAATAGTGGTGAGGCGTGTAAGGCGCGAATTCCTTCGGTAAAGTTATCCCATACACCCACCGCAGACATCATGCTGGTTTCACCCAGGCTGTAGCCAAAGACGAATTTAGGTTTGACTTGAAATTCATCCCGAATGATTTGGGTGATGAATCTGGTATACAGCATGTCCACGTCGAAGATAGCGGGAGGATTGTCCAAGAATTGCTGTTCGAGAGTTTCCAGTTGACGGGATGAGAGTTTGTTCAAGCTTCTGGGAAAGACTATGCGGGAAATGTCGGCGACGAGGTGTTGCAGTTTTTTGAGGGCGATATCGTCGAGGATTTGGGGGAATAAGCGGAACAGGTCACGGGCGATACCTAGATAGGAATTGACTGCTGCTGGATAGACGTAAGCAACTCCCCCTCGTTTACCCAGTGGTTTGGCTGTGAAATAACTACCTAGTGGTGTTTGCCAATCTTCTCCACTGGCAAAGGCTTTGTCTATACCTTTACAGGCGGCGGCGATTTCTCTGGTTAGTTCGTTTTGGTTGTGTGCCAAAATTACTAGGGCGTAATTTGCACCCGTATCTAATTTATAGT
>JANZYY010000004.1:0-6911 GCA_026419705.1 Fischerella sp. | reverse complement strand
TAACGGTGTTTTCGAGGGTATGAAGTTGTGTGAGTAAATCAGTGCGATCGCGTCCGGTAATCGGGAATAAATAAAAGGGTGTTTGCTGCAAAAATCGGCTGCTGCGTTCTGTTTGCTCTGGTTCTTCTGATAAAATGATATGGGCGTAAGTGCCATCCATGCCGATGCTATTGATGGCAGCGATTCTTTTTGTGGCTTGTTTGTCAAGGAACCAAGGTCTTGATTCGGGGGCGACGTAAAAGGGAGATGGGGAGGTGAATTCTCCCCTCTGCCAGAGTTCTTTATCTTTAACTCCAGTCCAGTTGGGTGTACCTGGAATATATCTGTAATAAAGACACAGGGCTGTCTTAATCAAACTGGCAATTCCCGATGCAGTGTATGTATGACCGATGTTTGCCTTAACGCTGCCAATTGCATAACTTAAATCATTTGCACTTCCTGGATAAGCCTGAAGCAAACCTGTGATTTCTGCTTCATCTTGTTGGGGAATGCCACTACCATAAACTTCGAGATAGTTCACGTCTGTGGGTTTAATACCTGCCATCAACAAAGCTTGCTGGCAAACTTGGTGAACGGCTTTGGCACTACTGTTTTCCAGACGATCTTGTACAAAACTGATGGCGTCAATGACCGCGTAAATGCGATCGCCATCTTTTTTAGCAGTTTCATGCGACTTTAATACTACTGCACCTGCACCTTCACCGACCATCCAGCCATTTGTTTTTTGGTCATAAGCAAGGGTATTTGCACCCGTATTAATTGCTGCCATTTGATTTCGCAAAAATACATTTTCTAACCCACCAGCTAAATCGACAGCACCCACAAGTACGGCATCTGCTTCCCCGGTAGTAAGTAGATGTTGTGCTACTTCTAAAACTTTGAAAGTAGAGTTTTCTCCCGCAGTGATGGTAAAAACAGGGGCAGTAAAATTCCACAGTGAAGCAATGCGACTCGCCATAATATTGGCGATGTAACTCACGTATTCACTACTTTCGACGGGATGGTGAATACCATCTTTGACAATGGTCTCTAATTGACTAACTTTATCAGACGGTAGATCAATTTTTCCGGCAATTAATCCTTCCTTAATCTGCCAATTTAAATTCCATCTTTGCTGTAAATGATGAACAGAATATTCTGTTTCTGTGGCAATTATTACTGATACATTGGCACCTTCTTTAATACCTGCATCTTTTAAAGCACGTTCGGCAACTTTTAGCAGTAACAATTGTTGTTGATTAAGTTTCTCTATTTCATTTGGCGGAATTTTGCTCGAAATAGTATCGATTTCAAAATCAGTAATATATGCTCCTAATGGTGGTTTACCATCAGCCAACCCATACTTTTTAAGTAACTCTGCTTGCTTTTCTATCCCGTACCATCTGTTAGGTGGTAGAGGAATAAAATGTTGTGCGCCTTCGTAAATGCTGCGTTCAAAAGCATCTAAACCGTCACATCCACCAAAAAAAGCATCCATACCGACAATGGCAAGTTTGGCAAGGTGCAGAGGTTCTTCTGCTATAACTGCTTCTGCTGTATTTCCTTGTTCTAAAATCATGTGAGCATTGGTTCCACCCAAACCAAATGCACTGATAGCAGCGCGTTTTACTAGCTTATTTCCCGGCCAATTCGTGGTGCTAGTAACAATGCGTTTTGGGGAAACAACATTGTTATCTGAACCCATCGGTTCTGTAATATTAATCGTGGCTGGGATAACACCCCTAGACATACTCATCAGCACTTTAATTAGGCTAACGCTGCCAGCGGCAGTGAGCAAGTGACCGACGTTAGATTTTACGGAACCCAGCAGAGGAGTTGCTTGATATTTACCAAAGAAAGTTTCTATTGATTGAAATTCAGTGCTATCTCCCAATAACGTGCCAGTAGCATGGCACTCTATGTAATCAATGTTGTTAGGATTGATTTGTGCTTCTTGGTAGGCGCGTTCAAAAGCGAGAGTTTGTCCTTTGGAATTGGGGCTGAGTAAATGCTTGCCTCGACCATCATTAGAAAGACCGTTGCCTATGATGGTAGCATAAATGCGATCGCCATCCCTAACTGCATCGCTATATCGCTTCAGCACCACCATTCCCGCACCTTCCGCAGTTAGCATTCCCCGCGATAATTTATCTAAAGGACGGCTAATATCATTATTTTCGGGGTATCCTTGAATACCAGAAAATAACATCCTGATAAACAGCGGATCTGCACAGCTAATACCTCCCGCTAACATCAAATCAGCTTTGTGCGTCCACAGATAATGGGATGCCAACCTAATAGAATATTGTGGCGATGAACAGGCAGCATCTATACAAAAATGAATATTCGATAGTGAAAAAGCTTGGGCGATGATTGCTGCTGGTAAGCCTGATATCATCGCATTGCAAGGTGAAGCTTGGTCAGATGAATTTAATACTGCTAAATCGAATTCTTGTTGCTGTAAAAGTTCTCTGATTGCAGGTGCGAGAACTTGCTGGTATATTGGCGCAAATAATTGATTTGAAGCTTTGGTAGGTAGAGAGAGAGTACCTAATATTACTCCGCATCTGGATAAGATAGATTCTCGATCTAAATAACCGCTATGTTGCAAAGCTTGTTTAGCAACATACAATGACCATTTAAAAGTATTATCTAATTTGTCTAGTAACTCTGCTGGTAGTTTGTATCCTGTAGGATCAAATTTAAAATCGCGGACAAATCCACCTTTTAACGAGTAAATTTTGTCTGGCTTACCTTTGGTCGGTTCGTAAAATATGTGTGGATCTACTCCGAGTTCTTCAGAGGTTATGGATGATGTTGAATCTTTTTTTTGAATGAGATTTTGCCAGAATTCTTCGGGATTTTTGGCGTCGGGAAATAGGCATGAGAATCCAATAATTGCTATTTTTTCCACAGTTATTCTCCTAATACTGTTATTTCTTGGTATCTTGGTGTCTTGGTGGTGAAGAGAATATTGCAAATACCAAGGCACTAAGACACAAAGGAGGAAATTAAAACTTATGCTTTTGTCGCATTAATTTGGCTGGGAAAATAATGCCTTTACCTCCCAAGAGTTGTGAGTAGATTTTCCCTTGTCGATCGTGTACGAAGAAGTCAGCAACTACGCCTGTTTGTGTTTTACTTTTGATTTCACAGGAGACGTAGAATGGTTGATTATAAGGTGTTTTGGCAAATTGTTCGTATCTTTCTTGTTGTCCTGGCAAGCAAATTTCTTGATGGTAATGATATAGCCAAATCCATAAGGGATGGGTACTCAGATCGGTTGTAAAAGCATTGATCCAATATGCTGGAAATTGACCTTGTTTAGTTTTGTCGATTTCTTGCCAAAAACATTCGGCGGTGATTTTATTGGAACTAATATTTATTACTCTTCTAATTTGTTGGAAAGTAGGACCGTGAAATAATGCTGATTCTCCTGTTTGATAGAAGTCTTTACCAGTGGTGGTGATGATGTTATCTTCTGTTAGATTCAGGTTTTGATAGGTAGGGGCGGCTGGAATGTCACGCAGGAGTTTAACTTGAGTGCTGAAGTGATGTATGGTTTTACCTTCTGGAGTTTGACTTGAAATTTTGCATAGGAAGTTAATTTCGTGAGCATCGATATTTTTTGAGGTTTCTTGTAAGTCGAGAATATATTCATCAGCTAGGGTTTCGTTGAAGGTAATTCCTTTGAAGATCCGGAAATCTGTACTACTAAATGCTTTATATCCAGGATATAGTTTTTCACAAACATCGGACATCCATGACACTGCACAAGTTGCTGGTAAAACGGGATTACCGGCAATTACATGATCCTGTAAAAAGGGATTTGCTGCGAGTGTAAGTTTACGACGGATGCGATAGGTGCGGAGTTCTGGTTCTATAGTTGCGGCGGGTGGAGTCATTGGACTGCCAATCACGACTTGTGTGGTATTGTGATTGACAGGATGCATTTCTCTAACTAACATTTGTGTCCCGGCTTCCACTGGGATAATATCAATACCCCGACGAGCAAATTCTTTTTTTAATTCTGGTGTTACCATGCCACTATCCCAACCTCCCCAGTTAATAGCAACAACGTGACATTGAGGATATTGTTGCTTGATTAAATGGGCTGATTTGTTGAGAATTTCGTTGGCAATTGCATAATCAGATTGTCCGATATTACCGTAAAAACCCGTGACCGAAGAAAATAAAACTAAATGTTCAAGTTGGCTGGGTTTGATGCAAGTTAAAAGATTTTCTAGACCTTGTACTTTAGCAGTATAAACCTTTTCAAAATCCTGTTCGGTTTTCTTTTCAATCAACTTATCTGCTAAATTACCAGCACCGTGAATGATGCCTGTAATTTGACCTATACGTTCAATAGCAGTAGCAAGTTTTTGATTTAAAGCCGAGACATCAGTGACATCAGCACTGATATATTCTGCTTGACCACCTGCTTTTTGAATCGCTGCCAAAGTTTCTTTAATTTCTCGACTCGAAGCAATCTGATTATAAACCTTTTGTAAGCTCATGGGTGTGGGCTTCTCTCCAATCGAAAGAAGATATTCCATGATGCGTTTTTTTAATGTTGCTTCATCAAAACAATCTTTAGCCCACTCAGGTTCTATTTCTAAAATTTCCGAACGACCAAGAAGAATAAACTTGCAAGAATATTGCTGTGCTAGTCTAATAGCACACTTAGCAGTAATGCCTTTTGCACCACCACTAACCAGAAAAACTGATGAAGGACGAATCTGACCTACTGCAGTCATCATAAATTATCCTTTTGCAGATATTGACAATTAATCTATATTTATCTGAATTCGAAAATCATCAAAAAGCATTACATATTTACAGGCTAATTTTATCTCCTATTACCGTGACTTAGTGGTTAAACTTTCATCCCGATTTAATATCAAATTCATCAAAATCTTATCCGTGCGGTAGTAAATATTTTCTGGAAATTGTGAAACCATCAAAATCTGATTGCTTATAGATATTGCTTGCAGTACTTCTTCTGTTTGTAGGACTTTTGGGAGGTGAAGGTTTGATAGCGATCGCCATAATTAAAAACATTACAATCATGATTGCTATTATGATCGGTAATGGTATCAAGTTTTCAGTTTGAGATTGTGAACTGAAATTGGAACTTGACCCGATATTTGAATATGAATGTAAATTGGAACTAGGCTCAACAAGTAGAACATCACCAAGGTCTTTTTGTTTTGGTGAGAGTCTAATGAAAGAGTTATAACTTTTGTAGCCACTAGCTTGAATCGATAGTCGTCCCTGCAAGGAATTGCTGTTGTTAAAGTTTACATTTAGTCGATAAATACCTTCTAAATCCGTATAGGTAGAAACTAAATTACCTTCATAGGTGAGTGAAACTTTTGCTCCACTAATAGGGGCATGTTTCTTTTGATCTAGAACGCGGCCCAGGTAAGTAATTGTTTGATGATTGGACATATCTTCAAGCAGATAGGGAGATGGGGAGGTTGGGAGATAGGGAGATGGGGAGATTGAAAATGTCTCTATGTCTCCGTGTCACCGCCTCCCCCCGTCCCCGTGTCTTATTTGTCCGGTGTACTAATGAGAGTTACTCTTCCTTGTGAACCATAGGCTACTTCGGTAAGATAGCGATTGGGGTCATAAAGTTCAGCGACGATGTGACGTGCTGATTCTTCAGAGTTAATATCAGGACTGAGATCGATCGCTCGACAATACACTTTTGACCATTCCCAAACAAGGGTTTTGGTTAGTCCAAATAAACCTGCACCGATCGCCCCAAAGTTGACTTTGTGTTCTAATCCAAAAGCTCCGTCCAGACGTGCTACGGTACAGAAACAACTGCGTCCGTAATTTGCTGCTGTGTTGAGGGATTTTTTCAGGTGTTTCGCCATGAAGAAGACTTGCTTGATAATCGCTTTTTCTTCTGGGAAATACGCAACTGTACCACTATTGCTTGCTTGGAAAACGGGATGAATGTGGATAAATGCTCCGACAGCACCATGGTTAGTGGCGATCGCTGCTAATTGTTGTTGCAGATGTTCCTCACTTTGGTCTTGCAAGGTAACGCGATTGACGCCTGGGGGTAGGGGCGATTTTTCGGGAACGAGGGATGGGGGTAAGTTTAAAACTACTACTTTCCACCCCCGTTCGCTGAGTAATTCAGCAACTTTGGTAGTGGTGGGGGAACCATCATCAGTGATTAGGGCGATGTGTCCCTCTGGTATGGGAATTTCCCAAAAGTCTGGTGGAGGTAGAATTTGCAGTTTAGCCGGACGGCGTTGGACATTGTGTTTTAAGTCATCTAGGTGGTCAACAGATTTATGCTGGTACTTTTTTTTTTCAGCCCCAGCAGTTAGTTTCTGGAGATACTCAACTATTTGACCGATGGTGCGTAATTCTGCTAGTTCTTCTACATTACTTGGCTTGGGTAAGTCGGGGTATTTTTCTTGCAATGCACCCATGATTTCTACACGTTTGATGGAATCAATCCCCAAGTCTGCTTCCATGTCCATGTCCATATCCAGCATTTCGACTGGGTAGCCAGTCTTTTCGCTGGTGATGGTTAGCAGGGTTTGATCCAGGTCAGATAAATCAATGGCTGGTGCTGATGGTAGTGGTTGTTGAGATACTGGTTGAGGTGGTGTGCTGACGGTCGGTGTGGGAAGTGGGGAGATGGGGGAAGATGGAGAAGTGTTTTCTTGTGTTGCTTGTTTGATTGGTTTGACTGGTTTGACTTCTGTTACTTCTGTGACTTCTTTTATTGTTTTGACTTCTTGTGGTGTTCCTATTTTCGCATTTGTAGAAATTACTGGTTGAGGAGTTTTTCCATCGGTGATGAGTTGGGAATATTCTTGCTGGACTAGTTGGAAAAAGTTTTTGGTATATTCTACCTGATCCTTGAGATATTGCTCGTGGATGCGTAAGGTTTCACCTTGTTG
>JANZYY010000049.1 GCA_026419705.1 Fischerella sp. | reverse complement strand
AATTACCACACTACAACAGGCGATCAGCCGCACACAAAATCCTTTGCGTCCTGTAGTGTTGAGTATAGGGCAGATTAACGGCGGTAGAGCGCCGAATGTGATTGCTGACAAGGTGCAGCTGCTGGGAACTGTGCGATCGCTCCATCCGGAAACTCGTGCTAATTTACCACACTGGATTGACCAAATCGTCGCTAATGTCTGCAATTCCTATGGTGCAAAATATCAAGTAAATTATCGCCAGGGTGTACCCAGCGTGCAAAATGATTATGCCTTGACGCAGTTGTTGCAATCATCAGCAGAAGAAGCTTGGGGTAGCGATCGCGTCCAAGTCTTACCCGAACCCTCCCTGGGTGCGGAAGATTTTTCAGTTTATTTGGAACGCACACCTGGCTGCATGTTTCGTTTGGGTGTAGGCTACAGAGATAGAGTAATTAATTACCCATTGCACCATCCTCAATTTGAAGTCGATGAATCTGCGATTGTCACTGGAGTTGTCACGATGGCGTATACTGCTTATAGATTTTGGCAACAAAATAATTGACGATTGCTAGCAAAAAAAACATTAAAGTGACAATTTTTGAATTGACTAATATTAAACAAAAACTCCCAACATATGTTTGTGTTGGGAGTTTTAAACCTAACCTAGCGAACAGCTTTAAGTATTTAAATTACACTCAATACCGAAAAGAAAGTGTAAGGTATTTCTACGCTCAACCTGCACTTTGTTGACCCATTTTCTCCTGAATTCTCTGCTTAGCAGCTTTGAATTGGGTAGCCAGTTGTTCACTTTGATCGCTGCTTAAGTGATTGCGAATCGCAGCAAACATCGTGCTCTCTTCTTGGCGAATATGGTCGCCAACAGCGTCCATCAACTGTCTAACCTTATCTTTGAATTGGGATGAAGAGGGGTTGATAGCCTTAATTTCCTCTAACATCCGCTTCATTTCAGCTTGCTCATCGTACAGTTCCTGGGTGTCGCTTTCACCGTAGAAAGAACGTACTCTTGGGTAAACGACTTCTTCTTCAGCTTCAGCGTGAGCAGTTAGATCTTTATAAATTTGACCGAAGTACTCTTGGATCTTTTGAGGATCGTTGCTTGCCAACAGTTCGGTGAATAGAGTATTTACCTTGTTGTGATCCAGGCGGATGACATCCTGGATATTCATATCACTTTTATCGCTGGTTTGGGTAACAGTACTGCCGACAACACCACTCAATGCTGCCATCGCATCTTGTACGCGTCCCCAAATACCTTGATCGGCATCTTGTCCAGTTAGTTCGCGAACGCCCAAAACTTCCAGAACACCTTTGAGTTGCTCTTGGTGAGCGCGGTTCTCAAAGTTAACAGTATTTAAAGGTCCGAGCGCCATCATTACATCAGCACCAACTTTTTGTGCCGCTTTGTGAATTGTCAAGCCGGACATTACTTGCTGATGCTTCAGCAATTCATGTTGAAATACTTTTTCATACAAGCTCAATTCCGAACCTTGCATCAACTGCTGAAGCTTTTGAATCATTTCTGTAACTGTTTTTTCTGGCTCGGCTTGGATGCCATATTGAACATTAACTGTTTCGAGAATACCCTTATTTTTGCGATCGTCCTCGAGCATTTTCCGAATGCGTTCGGCAATTTCACTATCATTTATTTCTCTCAAAAATTGTTCTTCATTTTGAATGATTAAATCTTGAATCGCTCTCATATCTGCCAATTTCATAGCAATAGCAGAACGCTTAGCATCATCTAAAGCAACAACCATGCTGTGTTCTCCTCTGAAATTAATTTGTAATTTCAACAACTTTAGGTTGCCATATGATTTTTAAGCGTTCCATCTTTCTTTTGAACGATAACTCCAAAACCATGGATATAAAAAATTTAATTTTCAAGATAATTTTAAAAATCAATTTATATCTATCCTTTGAGATAGATAACTACTAAAGACTACACTCCTTCCCCAGATAGATAAATTTTTTTGACTGCTTTTCTAGATTGACTCCAGGATAACCAAATAGGAGATGAAGTCGTAATGTCCGAAATCCTGGATTAGAACAACATACACTGAAGCTTATATTGAGAAAATTCCTTCAGCTTCTGCAACAACTTTCTACACCAATTTACGAAAAAATTTTTTAACCTCTTGTTCTTTGGAGCATATAATATGGCAACTCAAGAGAGAGACACTACACCCTATCCTAATATTCCAGCTTTTTTGGAAAGTGACGACAGGGAGTTTCGTGACACTGGTGTACCTAGTACTGTGGCGATCGCAGGCCACCCCATTCACCCGATTCTCGTCCAATTCCCAATCTCCTTTCTCGTCGGGGCGCTGTTAACGGATGCAGCTTTCTGGTATGTTGGCGATTCTTTCTGGGCTAGAGCTTCTTTTTGGTTAATAGCTGGTGGTCTGATCGGAGGTATCGCAGCAGCTCTAACAGGTTTGCTGGACTTTTTGAGAATAGGAAGAGTCCGCAAGCGCACTGCTGGATGGGCACACTTGATTCTCAATGTTAGTGCCTTGGTGCTGACGATTATCAATCTCGTATTGCGCTGGAATAACCCTGTGACTGCTGTATTACCCTGGGGACTAGTACTCTCAGTTATCGTAGCGGTAATTCTTGGTGTTTCCGGCTGGTATGGCGGCGAATTGGTATATAGACATAAAGTTGCTGTAATTGGTAATGGTAATCCAGATCAACCTTGAGGGCAAAAGAATTAAAAATTAGAACAGAAAATTAAAAATTGTATATTTTACATTTTTAATTTTTGATTTTTAATTTTTAATTGATTTGTCCTCTACCCCTAGAAAATCGTGTCAAAAAAAACACAAAGCTTATATATTTTGATATCCCTGCTCATCGTTGTGGCGATGGGCTTTTTCTTTAAATACTATGGTGGTCCTGCTCATCAATGGTTTAATAATTACGGAGCGGCTGTATTCTATGAAATATTTTGGTGCTTGTTCGCTTTTTGGTTTTTCCGCAGTCCATCAGCAACTATGCAAATTCCTGTATGGGTCTTTATCATTACCTGCATATTAGAATTTTTGCAGTTATGGCATCCCCCGTTTTTGGAACAGTTTCGCGCTACGTTAATAGGTAAATGGTTACTTGGCACTACCTTTGTTTGGTGGGATTTTCCTCATTATGCATTGGGTTGCATCTTAGGTTGGTTGTGGCTGCAGCAATTACAAATAAAGGGTCATGCAAAAAAAAGTCAAAGTTAAACCAAATTCCAAAGTTCAAAAAATAGAAGAAGTAGCCGATGGCAGTCTAACTGTTTATTTAAAATCTCCTCCTGTTGACGGTAAAGCTAATGAAGAACTCATTCAGGTTTTAGCGGAAAAATTTGATATGCCAAAATCTAGGATTAGAATTAAGTCTGGCTTATCTTCACGGAACAAATTGATAGAGATTGACAGTGATATATAGAGTAAAAGTTAATTGCTGAATTTGCTTATGAATAAAAATTTGATTCTATAGAGGTGCGCTCTGCTAGATTTCTACAAATTCGTTGAAATCGCTTCATGCCTAATTTTTAGGATAACTTAGATAACTTAAATAAATAAACTCGTCTCCGAGCATGAGCTTAGAAAACGAGTTTATAGATGCTTTGCATCTGAAGAAGTCAATACTGAATTTCTTCCTTAATCGTGATATATCTTGGCTGTGCTTTCACTCTATCAATCCATGCTTGGATGGCAGGAAATTGCATCAAATCAAACCCACCCTCATCAGCTACATGCGTATAAGCAAACAAAGCAATATCTGCAATGGTATAACGCTCACCTACAAAAAAACTGCAAGTCTTTAAATGATTTTCCATCAACTTAAGTGCTGCATAACCAGGTTCGCGTCTTTGTTCTATAGCTTCCTTATATTCATCAGCTTTACCTAGTATAGAAATCCAAAATCTTGGTGTCGCAATAAAAGGTTCATGTCTATTTTGCTCAAAGAATAACCATTGCATCACTTGCGCTCGTAAAAAGCGGTCATATGGTAAAAATTCTGTTCCTTCACTCAGATAAATTAATATGGCATTTGATTCTGCCAAATATCTCCCTGGCTCAACCTCCAATAATGGAATTTTTCCAACAGGATTTTTACTCAAAAACTCTGGCGTTCGAGTCTCACCTTTCAAGATATTCACCTCTATCCTCTCAAATGGCATACCAATTTGTGACAATAAAAGTCGGATCTTGTAGCCGTTCCCTGAAGGTAAAAAATCGTACAATCTCAGCGTTTCCATGCCAATAAATCTTGAGATGAAGGTTACGATTAATAATCATGCAGTAAAATAGAATTATTTTTCAAATTAATCAAGAAACAGAATAAAATTTTTATAAATGCTGCTCTTGACCGAGAAAATATATTCTCTAAAAACAAAATTAATCGAGTATTATTTTTATCATTGAAATGTTTAATTTTGTGCGGCGAACGAGAAGAAAAAATGTGTGGAAGATTTAGTTTAAGCGTTACTCAAGAAGTTTTAGCTCAAGCCTTTCATGTCGAAGAAGTTCCGAATTTAGAGCCGCAATATAACATTGCACCTACGCAAATGGTAGCGACAGTTTTGTATAATTTAGAAAACCATAAACGTGAAATTCAGCAATTACGTTGGGGTTTGATACCCTTATGGGCAAAAGATCCAAGCGTGGGAGTAAAGCTGATCAATGCTAGATCGGAATCTGTAGCCGAAAAACCTGCTTTTCGTTCTGCCTTCAAGCGGCGACGCTGTCTAGTAGTAGCGGATGGTTTTTATGAATGGCAGCAACAAGGGGGCAAAAAACAGCCTTATTATTTTCGCCTCCGCGATCGCCAACCCTTTGGCTTTGCGGGATTGTGGGAGGAATGGCAATCTCCGCAAGGAGAAAAGATCAAATCTTGCACAATTTTAACCACTCAAGCGAATGAATTATTGCAACCAATTCACGATCGCATGCCAGTAATTCTCCAACAACACGATTACGATGTATGGCTAGATCCCCAAATACATACAACGAATGTATTACAGCCACTGTTGCACCCCTACCCATCAGAAGCAATGACAAGCTACGCCGTGAACACCGTAGTAAACAACCCCAGGCATAATAGCTCAGAGTGTATAACCCCACTCAGTGTGGGGAATTCTTTTGCAAATCAGTTAAATTAACTATTAGTGAAAATAGTGAAAAAGCCCACACTCACTAGCCGAACACCACAGAGGCCTCTATGCCAAGAACTCAGAAAAATGATAACTTTATCGATAAATCCTTTACAGTCATGGCAGATTTGATCCTAAAGATCCTGCCAGCGAATAAAAAAGCGAAAGAAGCCTTTGTTTATTACCGAGATGGCATGTCGGCGCAGTCAGAAGGAGAATATGCCGAAGCCTTAGAAAACTACAAGCAAGCTCTAGAACTAGAAGAAGATATACTAGATAGGGGCTATATCCTCTACAACATGGGGCTAATTCATGCCAGCAACGGCGAACACGAAAGGGCTTTAGAGTTATATCACCAAGCACTAGAGTGTAACCCCCGCTTACCTCAAGCTTTGAACAACATCGCGGTAATTTACCACTTCATGGGAGAAAAAGCCAAACAAGCAGGAGACGAAGACGCCGGTGAAGCACTTTTTGACAAGGCTGCTGATTATTGGATTAGAGCCATTCGTCTTGCTCCCAATAACTACATCGAAGCCCAAAACTGGCTGAAAACTACAGGAAGAATGCAAATTGACGTATTCTTTTAGTCAGTGGTCATTTGTTAGTTGTTGGTTGTTGGTTGTTTTTATTACCACTAACTACTAACAGACGTGTCATGGCACGTCTTTACAACCACTAATCACCACTAATCACTAACTAATGACCAATGACCAATGACTAATTACCTATTACCCATCGTTATGATCGACCGTGAACAAGTTCGCAAAGTTGCCCATCTTGCTCGCCTAGAATTGACACCAGAAGAGGAAGAGCAATTTACCATTCAATTGGGAAGCATTCTGGATTATTTCGAGCAACTGAGCGAATTGGATGTCAGTAACGTACCACCCACAACAAGAGCCATTGATGTCAGTAACGTCACACGCCCCGACGAACTTCAACCTTGTGGCGATCGCGAAGCTATTCTCCAGGGTGCGCCGCAACAAGAAGGCGACTTTTTCAAAGTGCCCAAAATTCTTAATGAAGAATAGTTAGTAGATGGTAGTTAGTAGATGGTAGTAATTTTTTGTGAATAATTAACCACCAACCACTAACCACCAACCACTAACCACTAACCACCAACTAAATAATTATTAAGTTTTTTCTATAATTTTGACCAAAATCAAATTATGACGTCAAACTGAAAATTTAAAGCTACACAACCTCAGTTCCATCTTGGAATAAAGTAACCGTAGCTGCCAACTACCTACCCATAGCAAATTTTAATTTAAGGGGTTTACTCTTTTGGAGACACGAGCAGTGCTAAAGACTATTTTGGTAGCTCTGGACGCTTCGGGTATTGCAGAGCGAGTCATTGAAAGTTTAAACGACTTGGTACTGCCAAAAGACTGTAAAGTCATCCTTTGCCATGTTTTCCCGCCTCCAGAGTCAGAAATGGAACTACCTGCAGATCGCCCTCACCCAGAATCACCAGCACTTTCTTATCTACACATCGAAAAACAGCTGCAAGCCTACCAAGCCCAATTACCTGTTGAAAGTGAAATTGAACTAGTCATCGGCGATCCAGCAGAAGAAATTATTCGCCTTGCGAATATTTATAAAGCTGATTTGATTGTGATTGGCAGTCGCGGATTAACCGGTATGAACCGAATTGTGCAAGGCTCAGTAAGTGGTCAAGTAGTAGAAGAAGCTCATTGTTCTGTGATGGTGGTGAAGCCTAGATAAAAATACTTAAGAAGGCAGCTATGCTGAAGGAAATCCTCATAAATGAATTCAAGCAGACATGATACAAGGTTTATGTGAGAAGGCAGAAGTACGTAGGCAGAAGGCAGGGGGCAGCGTTTAGTAATAACATCCCAGCCCTTTCAAGGGGAGTAAAAATCCTGAAAAAATTTCCCGAATTTTGAGCTTTTCACCTTTGTGTCTTAGTGCCTTGGTAGTTCAAAAGTCAATTTTTTCACCACATAGACACCAAGAAAAATACATTACACCTTCAAAGGGCTAGTAATAATATCTGCTGAGACTTGATTTCAATTACTATGTATAGTAAGGAGCCGACCGACTAACCAAAGTCAAAACTTTGCAGGAAAACATCTCTGACTGAGTGAGCAGATAAGTCTATTCTCATCCCATGTATGGGCTGCCTTCGCCTGTATTGAGGGTAATCATGCCAAAATCTAAAAAAACTTCTCATCAACAAATAAATCTCAGCGATCCGCAATACTATCTGAATCGTGAATTAAGCTGGCTAGAGTTTAATAGTAGGGTACTGCATGAAGCTACAGATCCACGCACGCCTCTGCTCGAACGTCTCAAGTTTTTAGCCATCTTCAGTTCCAACCTAGATGAATTTTTCATGGTGCGTGTTGCAGTTTTAAAGCAACAGGTAGAAGCAAAAGTCAGCCGATTAAGTTTTGATGGTCGCACGCCGCAACAACAACTAGACGAGATTAGTTTTTTCCTACGTCCTCTGGTAGCCCAACAACACGAACATTTTGAGCAAGTACTGCGACCACTTTTAGCAAATCATGGCATCCATATTTTAGATTACATAGATTTGACCGAAAAACAGCGGAAATATTTAGATAATTACTTTGAAGAACAAATATTTCCGGTTGTAACTCCCCTTGCTGTCGATCCCAGCCATCCTTTCCCTTACATTTCCAATCTCAGCTTAAATCTGGCAGTTGTAGTTAAAAACCCAGAAACAGAAGAAGAATTATTTGCCAGAGTCAAAGTCCCGACTGTCATACCAAGATTTTTGGCTTTACCACCAGAGTTGGGAATTCAGCACCAAGGTAAACCTGCTCTTTGGACTGGTGTACCTTTAGAACAAGCGATCGCCCACAATTTGGAGTCCCTATTTCCAGGGATGAATATTCAGGAATATCATCTGTTCCGGATTACTCGTGATGCTGACCTAGAATTAGAAGAAGATGAAGCCGACGATTTACTACTTTTAATTGAGCAGGAACTACGAAAACGGCGAGTTGGCGGTAATCCTGTCAGGATAGAAATTCAATCCCAAACTCCTGAAGTTATACGCAACCGACTGTTGCAAGATTTGGAATTATCAGAAAATGATATCTATGAAGTAGATGGTCTTTTAGGACTGCGCGACTTAATGTATTTTATGTCTGTGCCAGTGCCAGCAGAACTTAAAGACCCACCTTGGCGGTCGGTCGTACCCATCCGCTTACAACGCATTCGCGAACCAAATATAAGTTCGGAAGTACCAGAAATAGAGGAAGGAAAAGACTTTTTTGCTGTCATTCGCGAACGGGATTTACTAGTTCACCATCCCTATCAATCTTTTTCCGCATCGGTAGTGCGTTTTATTACCAGTGCTGCCCATGACCCCAATGTCTTGGCAATTAAGATGACCCTTTATCGTACCTCCGGTGATTCACCAATAGTTAATGCCTTAATTGCTGCAGCTGAAAATGGCAACCAAGTATCTGTACTGGTGGAACTGAAGGCACGATTTGATGAAGAGAATAATATTTACTGGGCAAGGCGTTTAGAAAGCGTCGGGGTTCATGTTGTCTACGGCTTGGTAGGTCTGAAAACTCACTGTAAACTCGTTATGGTAGTGCGGCGCGAACAAGACCGCATTCGTCACTACGTACATATTGGTACTGGCAACTACAATCCCAAAACGGCACGACTTTATACCGACTTGGGATTATTTACCTGCCAAGAAGAAGTGGGAGCAGATGTCACAGATGTATTCAACTTCTTGACAGGATACTCGCGACAAAAATCTTATCGAAAGTTGTTAGTCGCACCTGTGAATATGCGCGATCGCTTTGTTGGCTTAATCCAAAGAGAAATCGAAAATGCTCAAAATGGACTTTCTGGTCGAATTGTGGCTAAGATGAATTCTCTTGTCGATCCGCAAATTATTTCTACACTATACAAAGCTTCTCGCGTTGGCGTGCAAATCGACTTGATTGTGCGGGGTATTTGCTGTTTGCGTCCTGGGTTGAAAGACATCAGCGAAAATATTCGCGTGATGAGTATTGTCGGTCGCTTTTTAGAACACTCCCGAATTTTTTATTTTTATAACAATGGTCAGGAAGAAATTTATATTGGTAGTGCTGACTGGATGCCCCGGAATCTAGATCGTCGGGTGGAAGTAATTACCCCAATTCAAGATCCAGATATTGCTAAAGATTTGCAAGAAATCCTAGGAATTATGCTCGCAGATAACCGCCAAGCCTGGGAATTACAAGCAGATGGCAGGTATATTCAAAGGCGTCCTGGTGAAGATTGTCCAGAAGTTAGCTCACAAAAAACTCTCATGTCCATGGCTTTAAACTCGCCAGCGATCGCTTCAAATCTGATGGGTTCAAAAAAGAATTCTGTCCATCTTGATAGCTAGCCAAAAAGCAGCTTCAGAGAAAAAATCAGTTGTGATAATCATTATCATTGAGTTGTCATAAATGCAAAAAATTTATTCAACCATAGGATAGAGTTAGTTATGGTATTTGTTCCCATAAACTATAAAGGTTGTTGTAAATTCACCTTTAGTTTGCTTGGATGTTGATGTTGTCTTGTGAGTCTTCTACCTTGCGCGTTTTAGTGGTTGACGATCACGAACTAACGCGTTTAACCTTACAATTAATTTTTTCTGCTCAGGAAGATATTCAAGTCGTAGGGTTAGCCAGCAATGGCCAAGAAGCCATAGAGATGGTAAAGCGCCACGAGCCTGACGTGATTGTCCTAGATTTGCAAATGCCAGTCATGGATGGCTGGAGTGCATCTAGTGAGATTAAAGCCATTGCTCCTAATACTCAGATTATTGCCTATTCCTCTGTAGACGATCTGAAATTTCAAGAAGTACAAGCAACAGCCAGTTTAGACGCTTTTTGCAAAAAAGATGTACCGACTACGGAACTAGTTGCTTTAGTCAAGCAGTTGGGACAACGTATAGCTAATAGTTCAGTGAGAGGATAAATGGTCGAGCGAAGTGACTTGTTTAAGCTGAAACAGACAGAACCAGGGGAGCATAGAAATTTACATCTAGTATAACAGGCGTCGATAGAACCGCAGGTTAGCGGTTGCTACTGACGCCAGTGTTTATTTTTGTAACTTAGTTAGGCTTAATTAGATTCCATTTCTGGAAAGGTGCGTCTATATTCGTCTATTAACTCATCCATTTCTTCCAAAGCCTGATTTACATCCACTCTCAAAGTTCCTAAATTTGGCTGCTCTAGTAAGCTCAGCAAGTACTCTCGTTTACTTTGAATTTGGGCAATTCGTTCTTTGATAGTCTGTGCATCCATTATTTTATTTCCATCTAGAACTCTGCTCACATTTAAAGTTAACTCAAAAAAACGAAGACTTTCGTGATCCTCTTCCCTAATCTGTTAGCGATCGCCGATGATAATAAAACTGAGCTGCTAAGAATTACAACTTCAGATCATGTTTCGCCAAGTTTCTTTGGGAATGCTAGCTTTAATCATCGGCGGTATCTTAACCATCATCGGCATCGCCGCCTATGCTAACGATAATGCTACTCTCAATCTGATTGGATTTTTTTACGGGATTCCGCTAGTCTTGGGAGGACTGGCACTCAAAGCTAATGAACTCAAACCCGTGCCTTTCACCAAAGCCACTACAGCGCAAGTTTTAGCACTGCGGGAAGAGCAAGCAACTGCAACTCAAAATAAAATTCGCAAAGACATCACCCGCTACAGCTATGGTCAAAACGCCCATTTTGAGCGCGCTTTATCTTACTTAAGTCTAAGTTCCCCAGACGATGAACTACCAATCCTCACGGGGTTACGAGAAGAAGAAATCAACGGAAATTACGCCTTAATTTTAGAATTTGATTCGCCGCTGATACCAATTGATGTCTGGCTGCAAAAACAGAAAAAAATGACCAATTATTTTGGTCCTGGAGTACAAGTTCAGGTGACACAACCAAGGGAAAACAAAATTGAACTTGCACTAATTGCTATTCCAAAATAGTCATTAGTTATTGGTCATTGGTCATTCGCTTTTGATAAAGGACTAATGACCAATAAGATAACATAACAAAAAATTTATTTTTATTTTTCTAAGCGGACAGCGTACCATTGTAAATATTGTCCGGGACCCACATCTAATTCACAAGTTGTGTCAAGCAAATATTTGGCTCTTTCCTCTACAGAATTAAATGAGCGCAGATCTGATGGTAAATCCTGAAAATCGATTTTTTGCAAAATTACCTGCAATTTTTCTAATAGCTCTGATACTGTCAGAAATTGTTCTGCTTGATTTGTTTCTAAAACAACAAAGTGTTCCTGTTGATACATTAATGGATCTGGCATGACAAATGTTTGCTAGTGCTAGATTTATTTATACTTATCAAATTTTAACTAAAAATCAGTAATTATACTAATGAATTTTGCGTTTTCAACCGCATCTTTCAACCGCATCAAAGCATATCATTTTTCATACATTCTTTAAGTATTAAAGATTTTTCATGTACTTGCCCCAGTTGGACATTTTTTGCTTCTGACTCGGTTGGTGTCCGAACTGACTGTGGAACTCAAAACTTTAGGTACAGGATTGAAATTTTTAAGAAAATAGCAATTGCTTGTTTGTGGTTGGGAAAGATAAATACTACATTTCCCTACCTTGCTCGTACGTGGTAGGACAAAAAAGATAAAACTAGCTTCCTTATCCCCATGAGTTTATCTATGCAAACTATTTATCTACTCCAAGCTTGGCTATACAAAATAAGGCGTTCTAGGGTGCAACAGCAGCTAAAGGTGATACACCAATGACTGCATCCTGCGATTTTTGGCATGAATGCAGGAGCTAGCTTATTCTTATTTATTTTCTCTCCTTTGCCAGATGTACGTGCAACACATCAAGTCCTGCTAGAAGCAGGTCTTATTAAAATCCACCCTAACACAAAAAAATATCACCTACAGATTGAATTTACCGACATAGTCTTGTGTCCGATCAACAGTTAATTAAAATGTTGTTTGTTGTCAAAAATTGTCATAAATGCAGCGAAATCAGCATTTATATGCTTTTGAAAGGTTTTTTATAGCTTAAACTTTGATTTTCTGTGAAAAACGACTCATGTCAGGCATAAGTCCATTTACTTCTATTTCCAGCAAACCCCATTTGATTCTTGTAGCTGATGATGATACAACCATGCGACTACTGTTGCGTGAAGCGATGGAACAAGAAGGTTATCGAGTAGTTGAGGTCAGTAATGGTAAGGAATGTTTAGATGCTTATACTGCTGTTAAACCAGATTTAGTTTTACTAGATGCGGTAATGCCTGTGATGGATGGTTTTACTTGTTGTCATGAATTACTCCAGATTGCCAAAAACAATTTGGTGCTAGCACTCGCATCCGTTGATAGTGGATCTTCTTTTGACAATAATTTGATCTCCATCTTGTGGGATCGCACTCCCATACTGATGATTACGGAATTGGACGATCCTGATTCAGTGGATCGTGCTTTTGAGGCTGGAGCAAGCGATTTTGTTACCAAGCCAATTCATTGGGCTGTATTGCGCCGACGAGTGAGACGGTTATTACAACAAGGGCAAGTATACAAACAGTTAGAAGCTGCTAACCATGCTTTGCAGCAACTTGCCAATGAAGACGGTTTGACTGGGTTGGCTAATCGCCGTTGCTTCGACCAACATTTAAATTCTCAGTGGTTGGAGCTAGCTCAACAGCGATCGCCAATTTCACTAATTTTGTGCGATATTGATTTTTTTAAACTGTATAACGATCAATATGGTCATCCGGCTGGGGATAGCTGTTTGCAAAAGGTTGGTGCTGTCTTAAAGCAGACAGCTCAGAAAAATCAGGATTTAGTGGCACGCTACGGTGGAGAAGAATTTGCCGTAATTTTGCCATATACTCATGCTTCTGGTGCAGTTCATGTTGCAGCAGCGATGCAAGCTGGGGTTAGAGAATTAAAAATAGTTCATTCTGGCTCTGCCGTTAGTGAGTATGTCACCCTTAGTTTAGGAATCGCCACTATTATTCCTAGTTTTGAGTCTTCACCCTTAGCTTTGATTGAGGCAGCGGATCAGGCTCTATACCAGGCGAAAGCACAAGGGCGCGATCGCTTTATCATCAAACAGATTTAAAATTTTTTAGATTCAAAATTCAAATATTTAAAACCCTAATTTGACAAATATTTAAACAGCTAAAATTTTTTCATCGAAACAGATAATTAGGTACTGAGGATTGGGGATTGGGGATTGGGAATCGGGGATTGGGAATTGGGAATTGGTTTTATTACCTATGCCCGATGCCCCATGCACCATGCTCATTACCCTAGTTCCCAGTCCCTAGTTCCTACTGACTTCACTTGCTGTTGCCGTTACCACTATTACCGCTATTAGCGGTCAAGATACGTTCAGCAAGTTTGTCGGGTACTTCTTGGAGATGGTCAAATTCCCAGTGGAAGGAACCAACACCGAGAGTTTGCGATCGCAATTCCACGATAAAGTTTTGCATCTCGGCTTGCGGTAAGTAGGCTGTGATACTATCCCAACCTTGCCAATCATGTATGGCTTCGTAACCCAAAATCTGCCCCCGTCTGCCAGTTACCAATTGCATAACTTTAGAGGTGAATTCACTGGGGGTTGTCACTTGCACCCGGATAATTGGTTCTAGGAGGGTGGGTTGACACTGGGGCATTCCCGTTTGCATTGCCAAGCGTGCGGCTTGTTTAAACGCTTGTTCGGAACTATCGACGCTGTGATAGGAACCATTAGTCAGCGTTACCGCCACATCCACTACTGGGAAACCCAAGGGACCATGCGCTAGAAATTCCCGCACACCCATTTCTACACCGGGGATGTACTGTTTGGGAACAACGCCACCAACAATGGTTTCGCTGAAGTTAAAGCCTTCGCCACGTGCTAATGGTTTGATGTCGAGATAAACATCGCCAAATTGACCGTGACCGCCGCTTTGGTGCTTGTAGCGTCCGTGAACTGATGAAGCCGGTTTGCGGATGGTTTCTTTATAAGGTACTTGTGGCAAGTGTGTTGTCATTGGCAGATTGTATTTGCGGCGCAGGCGGTCTAGTGCTACTTGCAAATGAATTTCGCCTTGACCCCAAAGGATCACTTCATGGGTGTCGCCGTGTTGTTCCCAAGCGAGCGATGGATCTTCTTCTAATACCTTGCTGAGGGCACCACTTAGCTTCACTTCATCGTTGCGCTTTTCGGGAGTAATAGCCAGGGCATAAACTGGTTCTAATTGTTTGGCTTTGGGTAATTCTATAGACGACTGCTGATTAGCAGACAGTGTCTCTCCAGTTTTTATACCCTCCATTCGGCTCAAAGCAACAATTTCCCCGGCAGCAGCTTGATTAATTTGCTGTAACTGTTGCCCCATCATGCGGTAAATACCGCCGGTGCGAATGCCATTGAGGACGATACCATCAGTTAATTTACCCTGCCAAACACGGACCAGGGAAAGTTTGCCACCTTGAGGTGTGTAGTAGGTTTTTAGCACTTGCGCCACAGTCGTGTCACCTGTTTTAATGTCACGCAAGCGGCGCTCGGTTGTGGTTTCTGGTTCAGGAGCTTCCCGTACCAAAGCTTCTAGTAGGGGTCTGACGCCATAATCTTGTTCAGCAACACCAAAAAATACTGGCACTACCAAATCTGCCCCTAATTCCATTTTTAGATCCTTAAGAATTTCTTCTTGGGGCGGTTCAATATCTTCTAAAAGTTCTTCTAGTAAGTGGTCGTCAAAATTTGCTAAAGCTTCGAGCATTTCTGCTCGGGCAATGTGTTCTTCTTCTTTAAGTTCTTCAGGAAACGGAACGGGGTCAGCAGGTGCGCCTGGATGATAATGATATGCTTGTTCGGTAACTAAGTCGATAAAACCAATTAGCTGTTCCCCTCGCATAATCGGATATTGGTGCGCTACTAGGGGACGGCTAGAAACAGCTTTGAGAGCGTGCAGTGTCTCCAAGACGTGGATGTTTGCCCGATCCATTTTGTTGACAAAGACAAGGTGGGGAATTTCCCAATCGTCGAGGAATTTAAACAGAGGGGCAAGAGTGAGGACGCGATCGTTGATGGGTTCGCAAACTACAATTGCCGCATCGACTCCGATCAGGGCGTTGTAGGTTTCTTGGGCAAATTCTACACTTCCTGGACAGTCAATAAAAGTGAAGCGGGTGCCATTATACTCAGTACTAGCAGCAGTCACTTCTACACTCATGCGGCGATCGCGCGCTTCTTGAGCGTTATCGCCTACAGTGTTCCCATCTTTGACACTGCCCTTGCGGGAGATGGCTCCTGTCACAAATAACAAACTTTCTAGTAAAGTGGTTTTCCCGCTTAAATAAGGACCGACAATTGCTACATTTCGCGAACCCGAGTTTACTTTTTCGTTCATAAAACCTACCTTACGGTCTGTTATACTTAACCGCGTTATGTTTGAGTGATGAAGAGATCAAAACGGTTATTTAAGGAATTATCCCGTCTTTAATTTGACATTAACTCGGCTTTAACCAACCAGCAAAAAATCGTATCCTGTTGTAAGATTTCGGTCATGAAAAATTAAATTTTACAAATTTATATTTATAAAATTAAAGATTGATAGTTTGATTGCAACTGTCACCAAGTATTTATGAAGAAAAGATAACTAAAAATGGAGTTATGGCTGAGATACTTAATTAAGCTCACACCAGCAGATTTTAAAACCTGTTTGCTCTGGATCAAAATTTTATAAGCAAACTCTACAATCTTTACCAATCAACAACTGATGCGAGCACCACTTTACAAAGACTATCTTCTCACGTCAGCAAGCTTAATCATCCTAAGCGGAACGAT
>JANZYY010000502.1 GCA_026419705.1 Fischerella sp. | reverse complement strand
CGTTTCTATTGACCCGGAGGTAGAAGCCTTACTCTTTGAGGGATTTGAATGCCTGCGGCTACCTCTGGTCGCCGAACTCACTGGTGGCTCAGTAAACCATGCTGAAATTCTAGACCGAGCCGCCGCCGTTTTTGCCAGGCTGCAAGAGAAACTAGGAGACTTTTTTGGTCGGGAAGCATACCTTCCCACCTCTGCAGAACTGGGGTTCGACCTGACCCAATCCTTGTTTGAAGTGGGAGTTACTCAAAGGTTAGAGCAAATCGCCACAGCTTTGGATAACGGCCAGTCCGACGAAGAAATCACCTCACTGTTGCGAACTCAAGCTGAAGTTTTCCTCGGTTTAGCTGAGTCTTTGAATTTATCAGGATTTAAAGCGATCGCCCAAGCAGTGCTTGCTGCTTTGGATAAACATCCAGACCAGGCAATGTTGATTGCTCAGATTGCCCTGAGGGACTTTCAAGCTGGACAAACAGCAGTGTTGGCGGGCGATCGCACTCAAGGTGGCGAACCTTCCAGCCAATTACAACAACTTGCAGATTTTAGCGCTGGCGCAGAAGCGGACGAGTCACCAGTGCAACAGCCAGACTTGCCACTGTTGGAAAGTATCTGGGTTCATCAGGTAACTCCAGTCGAGTCAGTATTCGAGCAACATCTGGGAGAATTTACAAAATCTGACTCAGGTGCGAGCGTTGAACAAGACTTCAGCCCTAGCAACAGTTCCTCCCAGTCGCAGCAATCAATAGGTCCTTTAAACCCTCTTCCAAAAGACCAAGTTTCACCCTCTCCCACAGTGCGGGTTAGCGTCAAGCATCTAGACCGCCTCAACTACTCAGTCGGAGAATTAGTCACCAACCAAAACAGCCAGTCGCTTCAAACTGAGCAGCTACAGGCTGCAAGTAAAACCCTTCTGGGCCAGATCAAGCAGCATCAAAAACTCCTCACTCAACTGCAAGACCGGTTTAACCGTCAGGCTGGGACTTCTTCCAAATCCTCAAAAAAAGCGGCGCGTAAATCCTCCCAGGCTTTGCGGCAAACTTCCTCTGGGGCAAAAGATGACGGTAACAACGCTTACTTGCTTCAGTCACTTCTGGATCGCATGGTGCAACTAGCAGAAACGGCAGAGGCAATTGACCTGCTAGCCCACCAGTCTAACCAAACTGTGGAAAAGCAGCAACAACTGCTGAGTGCTACCCAGAGTACCTTAATTGAAGCCCGGATGTTACCTCTGGGTGAGATCTTCGGTCGCTTTCCCCATATTTTGCAACAGTTAGAAACCTTGTACAATAAGCCCATCTCGCTGGAACTGCATGGAAATGAAGTTCTAGTAGATAAAGCTGTGGCTGAAAAACTATTCGATCCCTTGTTACACTTAGTACGTAATGCCTTCGATCATGGAATTGAACCTGCCGTAGTTCGGCAACAACGAGGGAAGCCACAGAAGGGTCAAATCAAAATCTCTGCCTATCACCAAGGCAGATATTTGGCGATCGAGGTGCAGGATGACGGTAATGGGTTGGATTTCGAGCAAATTCGACAACGGGCAGTAGAGCGACAACTAGTTTCTCTGGAACAGGCGAATAGTCTGGATCAAACTCAGCTCATCGATTTACTGTTTGAGCCGGGCTTTTCCACTGCGTCACAAGTTAGTGACCTCTCTGGTCGTGGTATTGGACTCGACGTAGTGCGCAACCAGTTGAAATCCCTTCGGGGTTTAGTTACAGTTGATTCTCAACTTCATCGCGGTACTAAATTCACATTGCAGATTCCCCTCAGCCTGACGATTGCTCAGTTATTTGTCTGTCAGGTTAGTTCCAAAACCTATGCCTTGCTCAATGGTGCCGTAGAACAAATTCTAATTCCCCTGTCCAGTCAGATTTTAGAGCGCAACGGTAGCAAATTTTTGCGCTGGAGTAAGGAGGGCGATGAGAAACTACTGCCAATTTACTCGCTGAGGTGTACTCTAGATTACAATGCACCCACTCCCCCACTCCCAGATGCGTCAGCCCTGGTCTCTACATCTTCCGCACTTCCCCTGCTGCTAATCCGCTGTCAAGATGGACTCTTTGGCTTGGAAGTCGATCAACTGATTGGAGAGCAAGAATTGGTGATTCGTCCTTTAGGGAGAGCGATCGCAGCACCCAACTACGTTCACGGTGCCAGTATTCTTGCTGACGGTCAACTAGCGTTGGTGATTGATGGAGCAATGTTGCTTCAAAAAATGCACGCTCACCAGTACGAAAACAAACCTTCTGTCGTTTGGGCAGAGTCAATGTCTTCAACGCTTCTACAGAGGTCTCAGCAACTGTTGCTTTCTCAGTCTCATGGTATTATACCAGCACTCCCTGCTTCCAACTTCGATGCCAAAACAGGTGCAAAGATTCTGATCGTAGATGACTCAATTACCACACGCCAATCTCTAGCACTCATACTGCAAAAAGCTGGTTACACTGTATTTCAAGCAGAGGATGGCAACAAAGGACTTGAGTTATTCCAGCACCAAATCGGTATTCAGCTAGTAATTTGTGATATCGAAATGCCTCGTATGAACGGATTTGAATTTCTCAGATCCCGCCAACAAATTCCTGCTTTAGCAGACATTCCGATCCTAATTTTATCATCCCAAAGTAGCGACAAGCACCGCTTGCTTGCTTCGCAATTGGGGGCTACCGTTTATATGACCAAGCCTTATATGGAACACAAGCTGTTGACAATGGTGGCAAATCTCCTTGAACAAACTACGCAGGATTTCGTGTCTTAATGAAGCAGCGACATGACAACCATCCATGACGAGTCAAAATTGGAAAAATTCATTGTATTTACAGTTGCAGATTATCGCTTGGCGCTACCAATCAAAGCTGTACTCAAGGTTGTGACTAACCCTTATGCAATGAATCACAAACTCAGCAACATTGGCCTGATTCAGATTGGTCACCACATGATTCGAGTTTTGGATTTGCATCAGCAGTTAAGTTTAAAGGATTGGCGTCAGTTCCCAGAAAACCTTCCTTTTTTAGTGATTACGCCCACTTCGCAAGGAGACCTCTGTGGAATTCCAGTATGTGAACCACCCGATTTGATAGAGTTGCCGTTAGCAACAATCCGACAAGTACCGCAGTCTTACCGTCAGTCTGGTGTGCTTGAGATTGCGAGCCATGCTATCGCCATATCCCAGGAAGACATCACAACAACCATTTTTCTGTTGGACATACCACAAGTTCTTAAACGTTTTAACCAATCGGATAATTGCCAGGATTGACAGCATGAATAAACTCACTACCTGATGCTGGAAAACCTCTTTTGTAACAAGCTTCTTGTGGTTGACCCCATCCTAATTGCAAAATTATTTCCAAAAAATTAGATTTTTCAAAACAACACAAACTCGCCCACTCTGTGATTTGGGCAATTCTATCAACATCAGCTTTGACAATCTGTTGATATTGTTTGCCATTATTAACACTCAAATATAAATCCATCTCGACAGTGACTTCATTCCAAAATTCCAAGATCGAATTTTTTGCAGACCTTAATATCTCTAAGTCACTTGATAAAGCAATTAGTTGAGAATCTATTTCTGGATAACTAATGGTTTTCCCCTTAACACTCACCTCACGCCAGACAATTCCAGAAACTAAATATTCTCTTTGGTATTCATGGATGGCAGCTTTAAAATCTTGATAGGCGCTAAACTTTTGCAGCCCATCGGTTCTGATAAACTGGTCAATTACAGGGTTGCCAGAAACAGTTACCTCTAATTTCAGGCGTTCCCCTTTTAAACAAGCTTGACGTTCAGCCGCCAAGATTTGGATTAGCTCCTGTGTAGTGTAAACCTTTGACATCAGAACACACTTTATTAGTCATTGGTTGGTTGTTGGTTGTTGGTTGTTGGTTGTTGGTTGTTGGTTGTTGGTTGTTTAGCCTCCTTACCTATTACTGTTGTTTAGATATTATTCCTTGAGTTTTTTAAATATGTAGTATAAATTAGCACTAAAATATAGGACAGACAAAATTTGCCTGCCCTAAAATTTATTCGGTTAATTCACTATTTAACTCATTGAAAGAGCGGCGCTTTAACTCCACTGATTCAGAACGTGGTAGCAAGTCAAACACTTCCCGAAGTTTGTCGTCTATTTCCTCGTACGGTACTTGACCTTTCTTATTCAAGACTCCCTGCCCCGACTGATTAAACACCACAACTTGTGGAAC
>JANZYY010000501.1 GCA_026419705.1 Fischerella sp. | reverse complement strand
GGATAACTCACTCCTCAATTGCGGAAGTGCCACCAAAACGGCGCGTTTACAGGCGATCGCGTCGTACTAATGCAGAAGGCTTAATGGCAGTAATTCCTTTTACCTATTTCAAGCCAGGAATATGGGAGTTGCAATGCTCTGGTGATTTGATGTCAGATCTGCTTGGGAAATCCTGGCAATATAGCGTCCAATTGCAAGTCTTACCCCAGGAAAGAGATTGGGAGACGGGGAGAACCTCAGATGGGGAGAGTAAGCATAGTATTACTGAAGTTGGCTTGGTAACAACTGCCTTAGTGGAGTCTGCAATTGTCAAGCAAAATCATGGTTCTGCTACTGTTGTTGTTACTGAAAAAGCAGAAGATGCAATTATCAATCAGCCTGTTAGCCCAGTTTGGTTCACGGGAGAGACAATCGAGCAGATTTTACAAGACTTGGTAGACTTAGCTTTACCGTCTTCGGAATCCCTGTTAAGAGACGAAACAGTAGAGGATTCTCAGCCAGTTATCCCAGAACTACCATTGCTCATAGGTTTAGAGCAAGAAAACTATGTCGCTCATTGGGGAGAAACTCTTAGCATTAATGGGTGTGTGCAAGCAAGAGAAACAACTCATCTGCAAAGGGTTTTTACTGGAGAACTGTTAATAGAATTGCGTTCACCTCAAGGCTTGGAAATATTCACCCAGGTGCAGCAAAGCTTTTTAGAAAAAATACTGCCGTTTTCCATCAGATGTCCAATTAAGATTCCCGCTGACTGTGAGTCACAGCTAATTCTGGGTGAGATTGGTTTGTACGGTACACTCACCAGTGCTGAAGAAGCAAGACTGTTAGCCAGTCAATATTTTACAATCACAGCTGATATTACACAATTACTGGCAATTAGCGCTGCTGCAGATGAGAATAAACGTGAAGAACCAGACTTGCAGGATAACTCTAAAGAACCACCAACGCCAGAGCCATCCGTAAAGCTGGATTTAGAATTGTTCAATATCGTCAAATCCAAAAAAATAGTTCAGTCTCCGCTAGTCCATTCTGCTTCTAAATGCCTACCACCGCTACTTAGTTTTTCTCAGAAAGCTACAAAGCGTTCGCCACAATTGCCAAAGCTTCCGCAAATCAACAATCAAATTAATACTGCTACTGTTGTTTCAGAATCTTCGACACATTTACAAAGCTCGAAGCAAGAAAATACTCTCGCCAGTGTTGAGCAAGTAGAAACAATGGACACCACCGCTGTCGTTGTTTCAGAAACTGAAACAAGGTTGCAGCGTTTGCACAAGGAAGTTTCTTTTGCCATTGTGAAGCGAAGGACAACAACAGGTACTACTTTTCCATTCTTGAGACGGCTAAAAGCTTCGCCCAGCGATCGCCAAGAAATGGAGGCTGAGGCGCTAAAGGTATCGGAATTGCATAGATCTGAAGACTCCCAACCCACAGACTTAAAAACATTGGCGAATGACAATGTGTCTGAATCAGTAACAACAGATAAAGCACAAGATTCAGAGGTTGTTCCGCGTCGCTTGGAATTATCAACAGCCCAAACTTTCCATACATCCCCTCTGATCTGGAAGTGGATGCAGAATCATGGCTACTCTTTACCTGAACCTATCGATGTAGAATACGAGGACTGCGATACTTACGTTCCAGCTGGCGGAGGTGTATCTGAAGAACAGGAGCCGCTAATTATTAGTACTGAGACTGGAAGTTCAGATGTCAATTCACCATTAATGTCTGATTTGGAGACAGAAGCAGCAGAAGACAACGAAGACAGCGAAGGTAACCAAGACAACAAAAGCGAGGAGAGTCCTCCCCTTCTCCCAGACGCGCCACCTCTCGTCTCTACTCAGCATACGAAGACGCCGCCAGCTTGGCTAGCAAAAGAAATTGTTGTAGATGATATTGATAGTCAAGAAGAAGCTAGTGCACGTAACAGTAACCCCTGCCAACAAGAATCATTCTCTTCGGCACTCGCGTCAGAAATCACCGAACCTTTGCCAATTCCAAAACTATATGTACCTGAAGGTGAACTGATCTCTGGTAAGTCTGTGAAGGTAAGGGTGCTTTTGGATTGCATGCGCCCTGATATTGCCATCAAGTTATGGGTTGAAGATTTTCAAACACGCCGATTAATGGACGGGCCGCGTTTGTTCACAAATCTACTACCAAACTCTGCAGGAGGATTAGAAGCGATCGCGAAAATTCACATTCCTCTTGGCTGTTTAGAAATTCGCTTGGAGGCGATCGCTGTGGATTTAGCAACCCAACAGGAAAGTTACAAAGTCACTGTCGTGAGGACTGTGATTCCAGAGGACTTAGCAAATTTGCAACTAAATGAATTGCTGGGTATTTAACAAAGCAGGAAATGTTAAACAGTCGTTTACAAACAGTCTTCTAGTGTTAAAAATCTTTAGAATTTAGAAAATAAGGCGGAATTTGCAGTAAGCTCATCTTGAATTGTAGTGTGATTTAACAGGAATATTTACTATGGATGCTTCATTTTTGGCTGCTTCATACTCTGCTTCATTTTTGTCTCCTATTCTCGTTTACACAATTGGTTGGATTCTGCCAATTGCGACATTCGCGTTTATGCTAATTTATATTGAGCGCGAAGATATTGCTTAAAGATGTTAGTTGTTGGTAGTTGGTGGTTGTTTGGAAAAACTAACAACCAACAAACAACAACTAACAAAAAACAAATAAAAATTAATACCGCCCATCTCTAAGAGATAGGCGGTTTTTTTTAATTCTGATTTCTAAACTGAGTGCTAGAAAATTCAGACTATTGATATTAGGTTCATGCCAATATTAAACGGAAGAACCCAAGCCAGCGTAGGCTCCATAAAAGAAAATACCTACAACAGTAATTACACCTAATCCTGCGATTGTAGCAACAATCCACAGAGGAATTCTCCCACTTCCAGACACAGTTTTTTCTCCTCCCTAAACACAAAATCAACCTATGTTAATTAAACAGGAATTAATAGCAGTTGTTCCAGTTAATTAAAGAAGTAACTGGAAAACAGAATCCCTAGAACAAAAATTAGTAGTAGTCCCAGGTACAGTGAAGTCCGGTTAAGTTCAACTGGCTGATTATTGGGATTGGGGTTTCTTTCCATTATTTTCTCCTAGCGTTGAATAAATTGCATTGCGGCGATCGCGCCCAAAAAGAACACGGTTGGTACAGCTAGGGTATGAACTGCCAGCCATCTGACGGTAAAAATTGGATATTGTACTGGTTGGTTAACGTTATTGCTGCTAGTCATAATTTCAAACTACTTGCCAATTAATTCTTCAACTTGTTGTTTTGCTTCAAAACGGTTATTCACAATTGGCAATTCTTGCCGTGCTTGTGGGTAATACTCGTTAGGGCGAGGTGTGCCAAACACATCATATGCCAAACCTGTGCTGACAAATAACCAACCCGCAATAAACAATGCTGGGATGGTAATGCTGTGAATCACCCAATAACGAACGCTGGTGATAATATCAGAAAATGGACGTTCTCCAGTACTACCTGACATTTATATCCCTACCTCCATTTTTGTTGTTAATGAATTTATTATCCTACAAACTTAAGAAACAGTTACATCTTGCAACTTATTTCTCAGAAATAGGAACGGTTGCTTAAACTTTTGTTACACTAACCGGCATTGGATTGGGAAGCTGCTGCAATATTTGGTTGATACTTTAGCAAATAGCCGCGATCGCCAATTACAAATCCCTGTTCTGGTGAAAAGAAAACTATTTTGTAAAAATTAGCAGGAACTTCTTCCACGTCACGGTCTTTTTCCCAAGTTTTGCCACCATCAGGACTCCGCAGTAAATTACCACTACCGCCGCTTACCCAAATTTCCTCAGGCGTGCGATATGCCAAATCAAGCAAACCCCAACTCGCAGCCAGTTCTGGGTATTGGGCTTCTTGCCATTCCTCTGGTTTGGCTGGTTCGCTAAACTGCACCTGACCTCCCCGCGCTAGCATCCACAATTGTCCGTTGTCAGCGAAGCCCATATTTTCCACTCGTCGGGAACTATTGCGGTTATGAGGTACCCAAGCATTTTGACCTGGTTCCCAAGTCGAGTAGAAGTTTCCTTTGGCAGAAACAGCAACATATTTACCATCATGCGACCATGTTGGGCTATATGTCAAATCAAAAGGCATCTCTATTTTCTTTTTGAGTTCGCCTGTCAAAACATTGACTATCATAAGA
>JANZYY010000500.1 GCA_026419705.1 Fischerella sp. | reverse complement strand
CTTCTAAAATCATGACTCGACTGTGAGAAGCAGCGGTGAAATGCAATCGATCAAGTGCTTCTGTAGCAATATTAACTGCCGTATCAAAACCGATGGCATGTTCGGTAATGCCAATATCATTATCAATCGTTTTGGGAATACCCACTAAATTAATACCACCTTGTTGTGCCAAACGACGGAGAATAGCCAAACTACCATCGCCACCAATTCCGATCAAAGCATCTAAACCGAGTTGATGGTAGCCTGCAATAATTTCTTCAGAGCGATCGCATACACTGCCATCAGGCATAGTAAAAGCAAAAGGATCGCCTGTGTTGGTTGTTCCTAACATTGTTCCACCAGAAGTCAACAGCGGGTCAACCAAGTCGATTTCCAGTTTTGTGACTTGCGGCGGACGCGCCATTAATCCCAAAGTTGCTTGACGAATTCCCAGTACTTCCCAACCTTTTCTAAAAGCACAATGGACAACTGCTCTGATGACTGCATTCAAACCAGAGCAATCTCCCCCACTAGTAAGAATGCCAATACGCTTGCATTTTTCCATATGTTTTTTGTGTGAAATCACTTAATCACTTAATTTTTAACCTTCTCAATCACGCTTGGTGTCTTAGTGTCTTTGTGGTTTAATCACCAAGACACGAAGACACAAAGAAAGACTAAATCCGGGATTTGACAAACTTCTCTAACCGATCCATTCCCTTTTCAATCGTTGCCATATCAGTAGCGTAGGAAAGGCGAATGTTGTCATCAGCACCAAAAGCAATACCGGGAACTACTGCTACTTGCTGTTCTTCTAGCAAGGCATTACTAAAGTCTAAAGATTTTAGTCCAGTTTTGCTGATATCAGGAAATAGATAAAACGCGCCATCTGGTTTGGGACAACTCAATCCGGGTATGGCGTTGAGTCGTTCTAGCATTACCTGGCGGCGTTGAGCGAAAGCTTGACGCATTTGTTCTACACAGTCTTGGGAATCTTCCAAAGCTGCGATCGCTCCATATTGGGCAAAGGTGCATATGTTTGAGGTACTGTGACTTTGGATGGTAGTAGTGGCTTTAATCACGTCAACTGGTCCTGCCAAATAACCAATTCGCCATCCTGTCATTGAGTAAGCTTTGGCAAAACCGTTGCTGACAATAGTGCGGGCAAATATTTCGTCTCCCAGTGAACCAATTGTGAGGTGCTTTGCACCGTCATAGAGAATCTTTTCGTAAATTTCATCGGAGACGACAAAGATATCTGCTGCAACTATAATTTCTGCCAGTGCTTTGATTTCCTCTGGCGTGTACACCATACCCGTAGGGTTAGAAGGCGAGTTGAGGATAAATAATTTGGTTTTGGGGGTGATTGACTGTTGCAACTGTTCAGGCGTAATTTTATACCCTGTAGATGCAGTTGTAGGAACAATTACGGAAACTCCACCCGCTAGCGTCACCATTTCCGGATAGCTTAACCAATAGGGAGCGGGAATAATTACCTCATCGCCAGGTTCGATCGCTGCTAGCATTAAGTTAAATAGGGAATGTTTACCACCGTTGGTGACGATCACGTTTTCGGCTTTATAATTGAGATTATTCTCAGTTTTTAGTTTCTTGGCGATCGCTTCTCTTAACCTTGGTTCACCAGCAGCAGCACCATACTTGGTTTTGCCTTCATCCAATGCTTTTTGTGCAGCAGCTTTGATGTGCGCTGGAGTGTCAAAGTCTGGTTCGCCAGCGCTGAAACTACAAACATCTATTCCTTCGCTCTTCATTGCCTTTGCTTTCGCTGCGATGGCTAAGGTTAAAGAGGGCGTCACTTGACTTACTCGTCCTGCCAGCTTCATTGTCACTAAAATTATCCGTAAAGTCGTGTAAAATCAACTCTGAGAGCGGGTCTAAATCCGGGTTAGGGATTCAAATAGAGACTTAATCGGCAAATTCTCGCCTATCCCAGAATATCCTACCACTATGTTTGCGTGACCTTCTGCAAACCTGGAAGCTCGCTTTGCTCGAAATCACCCTGACAAACTACTTGATTTCCGGTTAAATGTTTTCAGATATGCGCCGTCAGATAGTTGTCAGGTACTGTTTGTGACAAAAGAACAAAAAGTCTCTCGTTCTCTAGTTGGAATTGCTGGCATTGTTGCTGTTGCCACAATTATTAGTAAAATTGTAGGCTTAGCACGACAAGTCGCTATTGGTGCAGCTTTTGGGACTGGTGCTGTTGCTGATGCCTATAGCTTTGCTTACATTATTCCTGGGTTTCTGCTGATTTTACTTGGCGGGATTAACGGGCCTTTTTACAGTGCGATCGTCAGTGTTTTAGCCAAGCGCAAGAAAGAAGAAGCGGCTCCATTGGTAGAAACTATGACCACCCTTGTTGGTGGTGTGCTGCTGGTTGTTACCGCTTTTTTAGCAATTTTTGCCGGACACATCATTGATTTGACCACACCAGGGTTAGACAAGCGTCCAGATGGACAGTTGGTGAAAGCGATCGCCACTCAACAACTCCAGATCATGTCGCCAATGGCTGTCCTCGCAGGATTAATTGGTATCGGTTTTGGCACGCTCAATGTGGCTAATCAGTATTGGCTACCCTCAATCAGTCCTTTACTATCAAGCATTACAGTTGTGATCGCCCTGGCTTTTTTGGGACTACAATTAGGCGATCAAATCTACGCACCAGCCAATCTCATGTATGGCGGCGCAGTATTGGCGCTTGGAACTCTAGCGGGTGCGTTGCTGCAATGGCTCGTGCAGTTAGTAGCGCAAGCACGGGTTGGTATGGGTTCATTGCGCCTGCGATTTGATTTTAATCAGCCGGGAGTCACAGAAGTAATAAAGATCATGCTCCCAGCAACGTTTTCTTCTGGGATGCTCTACATTAACTGGCAAATAAATTCTATTTTCGCTTCCTTCATACCCGCTGCTGCCTCAGGCTTAAATTATGCCAACCTATTAGTACAAACGCCTTTGGGAGTAATTTCCAATGTCGTTTTAGTTCCCCTGCTACCAATATTTTCTCGACTTACCGATCCCAATGATTGGCATGAGTTAAAATTACGCATTCGCCAAGGACTAATCCTCTCCGCTTTCACCATGCTACCCTTGGGTGCTTTGATGATAGCTCTATCAAATCCGATTGTGCGTGTAGTGTACGAGCGCGGAGCTTTCAATCAAGCTGCCTCTGATATGGTATCTTCCCTGCTGATTGCTTACGGTGTGGGGATGTTTGTTTACTTGGGACGCGATGTTTTGGTACGGGTATTTTATGCTTTGGGCGATGGTGATACACCTTTTCGCATCAGCTTGTTTAACATCTTTCTCAATATTTTCTTAGATTGGATTTTCATCAAATCTTTTGGCGCTCCTGGTTTGGTATTAGCAACGGTAGGAGTGAATTTGAGTTCAACATTAATGCTTTTATGGTTGCTCGATCGCAGGCTGAATGGTTTACCTTGGCGGGAGTGGAGTGTACCAATTTTTGGTCTGACTATTGCTAGTGTCATCGCAGGTTTTGTCAGCTACGGTTGTCTTGTAGTTTGTCAAGGATTTTTAAAAGCAGATGGTTTGCTCACTCAACTGTTGCAGCTGGCTATATCTGGTTTAATCGGTTTGGTAGTTTTTGGTGCGATCGCCACTCAGATGAAATTACCAGAAGTGAATATTTTTATTACTCGTCTACGTCAGCGGTTTTTGAACAGATAAAGCGCGATCGCTGTACGCTTACTTTTCCAAAACTGCCAACTTTGGGGTTGTAGTCTTGCTCGAGAGGGAATATAGCCCGACCAAAGCCCAGCTACTAACGGCTGGGTTTTTTTTGATGAGTGAGTCGGTGTGGAGTGCTAATTCTGCTCCACAACAAAAAAACCCCGGTAGAAAACACCGAGGTCGCCATGAGGAATCCAAAAGTCGATGGGAGATAGCAGAACCGAAATCAAAAAATCTTGTTTAATGTTTTGTTACCTTATGTGAATAAAGTTAACATTTTTGTTACAAATAGTCAATAGGACTTGACACAGAAACACTAATAAATTCAATAAAAAGCACTTATGTAAAATCTGGCTGTTATAAATCAATCGCGTCTGCAATGGCTGGCTATTGTAACATTATTCGCAATTAGCGGTCTTGCATTGTATGGCGATCGCGTATAGTTACTTATACCAATTCTCAAAAATAGAACTACACATAGTTCGTAGTGAGTACTTAAGTACTCACTACCAAGCAAGAACA
>JANZYY010000499.1 GCA_026419705.1 Fischerella sp. | reverse complement strand
AACGGCATTGAAGCTAGAGCCAATCGCGGCAATTATGATGTTGAGCGTTTTATATTTAATTAAGTTGAACTACTTAATTGGCTGTTCATTAGAGATGCGATCGCCTTCACATCTCCTTGCTTTGCTAGTTCCAAAATATTCGCCTGTGTCATATATTTAGTAGAAGTGAACAGCTGAAAACATAACAGTTGCATCAAAGATAACCCTATTTTCACAACTGTATCTTCGGTGTTTATACCAAAATTTTCAGCGAACAGAATCTGAGATAAACTAGCTTACTTTAGTTCAGTTAAAATTTCGTATGCTTTAATTCCTAGCTGTGGCGCTTTGCTGGGCAAATTCCTTATGAATTTGATACTGTCTAATTTTTTCCTGAGCCATACCATAATTAGAGCTAGTGTACGGTACAGTTTGCATGAGGGCGATCGCTTCTTCCCAGCTATTAGCAACTACCTTCCACTCATGTTCAGATTGTGCTAACTTTGCCAGTTTCGCTGCATGTCTAGCTTTGTTAATCGCTTGGTTATATTTTTTATCTACAGGTGCAGTTTTGCTGGAAGAGAGTGTTACTGTCTCATTAGATACATTTGCAGAGATAGTTTGCCTAACTTCTGGCAACTTAGCAAAGGAGTATAACCATAAAGCGACTAAAGGGATGAGCAGAAATGTAAATACTCGTTTAGGGATTTGACGATAATTTTTAATCAAACCAAGAAAATCTAATTTCTTCTGAGGTGCTGCTTTGGTTTTTTGTATCTCAGTTAAACCTACTTCTGGCTGCGGATTTACATTGGGAATCTCACTAATTATATCACTAATTACAGTAGTGTTTGTACTTTCAGATTCAATACTGTCGCTACTACCAAAAACCAGACGACATTTAAATGAATACTCAATTTGATAAAATATAGCGGCACTAATCAGCCAGACAATCGCAAAGATTGGTTTTATTTTGCTGTAGTTTTGACCGGATTCATAAATTATTTGGGTATAGTTAAGCTGGAATAAAGGTAAAACAGGAGTACAAACTAAGATTGCAATTAATGTAGATAGAATAAGTACTAGCCAGGCATACAAGCTTTCTCTCCAACTGATGATCCCAGGGAAAAATCCTTTCACTTTGCTCGTCTTTTCTCCTGGAATTGTTGAAATAAAAAAACTGAGAAAAAAGTGATGCAGGAAAGCGAAAGCCGGTATAGGTAATAAAAGTAAGAATATTACCCAAACGATAACCGATTCTGGTTTGTCTGACCATTGAGCCAGGTTGAGCCATAAGTTGTGATTGCGCTTGATGATGGCTACCGATACAGTCATGACCACAGATAGTACCAAGGCATTTAGCCATGAATAGGGGTGAGGAATCCATCTCAGCAATCCAAACTTTTTCATATCTCACACGTCCTCTATTCTAATTGAGTAGATAGCCGTCCATACCTCTGAAAAATGCTGTTACTCTAAAGTCACCGTTGCCAAAATATTTAGCTATGCGAACGGTTGAAAATTTTGCAATTGCATAAAATGATACAGCAATTTTCCCGACTCGCAACACAAGTCAGAAGCAAGGGAGCAAAAAGTAGCACTCATAATCACTGTGGAGGGTTTCCTATTCAAGAGATGATTGTGTAAGGTGAGGAGATAATTTTTAACCTGAACTGAAATATCGTCATGGCAATAGAATCTACCCTAGGCGAAGTTGGAATCGAACAAAACTTAAAACAATTTCTTCTAGTACTCTCAGTGTCCTTAAGTGTGGCAACTTTACCGCAAGTCTTTAGCTGGTTTCGCCAAATCCCATATACCTTACTTTTAGTGATTGCTGGATTGGGATTAGCACTGGTAGATGTGCGGTTAGTTAATCTTTCTCCAGAATTAATTTTGGCAATTTTCCTTCCGCCTTTATTGTTTGAAGCTGCTTGGAATTTGAAGTGGTCTGACTTAAAGCGGGATTTAATTCCCATCTGTCTCTACGCAGTTTTAGGAGTATTGATTTCCATAGCCGGTGTAGCGCTGGGTTTAAATCTCTTGTCAAGACTACCGCTAACAACAGCGCTGTTAGTGGGAGCGAGTTTAGCTGCTACCGATCCTGTTTCTGTGACAGCTTTGTTTCGAGAACTGGGAGTGGATCAACGCCTAACAACCTTGATGGAAGGCGAAAGTCTATTTAATGATGGCATGGCAGTTGTTGCCTTTAGCTTTTTAGTTGCACTGCCTTTAGGAACGGTACAATTAGGGTTCCGGCCTTTGGTAATTCAGCTATTTAGTGTTGTTGGTATTGGTATAGCTATTGGTAGTTTGATTGGGTTTGGTATTTCCTATTTAACCCAAAGATTCGATTTGCCACTGGTGGAACAATCTTTAACTCTTGTCTCTGCGTATGGAACTTACATTATTGCAGAAGAACTTGGTGGCTCTGGGGTAATTGCGGTTGTCACCGCTGGCTTGATTTTAGGTAACTTTGGTTCGCGAATTGGTATGAATCCGCGAACGCGGGTGATTGTCAGTGAATTTTGGGAATTTTTGGCATTTTTTGTTAATTCCATTGTTTTTCTGTTGATTGGCGACCAAGTAAGATTTGTTGACTTGGCTGAAAATCTGAATATCATCGCCGTCACGATCGCGGGGATGGTTTTAGCAAGGGCGATCGCTGTTTACGGTTTGGGATTTCTCAGCAATCGCCTTGCCAACTCCAACATTCCCTTACCAGAACAAACTATACTCTGGTGGGGAGGTTTGCGGGGGTCAGTCTCCATCGCCCTAGCGTTGAGCGTACCAAATATCCTCACCGAAAGAGAAGACCTGATCAACACTGTATTCGGAGTAGTCTTATTTACTCTTTTAGTACAGGGATTGACTACTAAACCTTTGCTAGAAAAACTCAGACTTCTTGGCGATCAGCCTTTGCGACAAGAATATTTAGAACTCGTTGCCCGTCAGACTGCCCTCAAACGTGTTTTAACATACCTGGGACAAGTAGAAGAACGCCCAGGACTCGATCCAGAGTTTTACCACTATCAAGAGGCTTTAATTAAAGGCGAACTGCAGCGCTTAGAAGAAAAGATTGATAAATTACAGGATGATTACCCCAATCTGCGAAGTTTCACAGCCGAACAGTTGCGAATGGAATTATTAGCAGTAGAGGCAGATACTTACGCAGAATTTGTGCGAGCGGGTCGGTTAAATCAAGAACTTGCTCCTTTGCTCCAAGATATTCTTGAGGATGGGTATTAGATTTCTTTCCTCTTAGTGTCTTAGTGTCTTGGTGTTTCAAAAATTATTTTTCACCACGTATACACAAAGACACCAACAATAATTCTTGGTCAGTTTTTCTTATACCCTTTGCGATCGCAACGCCTGCTGCTTAAATACAGAACAAGGTACATACTTATACTTCCCGTGGATGATGAAAAATTTACCTAGTTGTAATTAGGTTATTTAAGCTTAGAGTTAACAAGTGGGCTTCCCCAGATCAAATTCAAACTAAATTAGCCTCAAATATATCTAGAATATGCCAGAATTTGCCGGAGAATTACCAATTCGCGAACCAGCATGGAATGCGATCGCATCTGTTGAGAATATCCAACGCCATCAACGAGGAATAAATTTTAACTGCGGTGTTTGTTGCCTTTCTCTGAGTGTTCTTGCTCCCAACCTCATCCGCGTACGCTTTTCGCCCACAGGAGAATTTAGACCAAGGCGTTCTTGGGCTGTGACACTAGCAGATGAACAGTGGGCAGCTGTGTCTTTCGACCTACAGGAAACGGACAAAGAAATCACCATTGAAACGGAGAAAATCCGAGTGTGTATCCAGCCCTATCCTTGTCGAGTTCGGTTTTTTGACAAAGCAGGTCGTCCTTTTGCCCAGGATACAGGTTTGGGGATGGGTTGGCGGCAAATGGGAGAAGGTAAAAATCAAGTAGCTTGCTGGAAGCGCATCGAAGCCGAGGAAAAATATTACGGCTTTGGGGAACGGGCGGGATTGCTCAACCAAAAGGGTAAGCGTCTGACTCATTGGACCACAGATTGTTTAGATTACACGATGCTGACGGATGCAATGTATCAAGCAATTCCATTTTTTCTGGCATTGCGTCCGCAGGTTGGCTATGGTTTATTTTTTAACACCACTTTCTGGAGTCGATTTGATGTGGGTGCCGACGAAACAGATATTCTGCGGATGGAAACCTTCGGCGGCGAATTAGACTATTACATCATTTACG
>JANZYY010000498.1 GCA_026419705.1 Fischerella sp. | reverse complement strand
GCAACTCAAACCTCAATTTACCGACTACTTCCAAAGCCTGATTGCGGCTTTTGAATCGCAAAATTCAGGTATAAAGGTTAACTGGGTGGATATACCTTGGGCGGAAATGGAAAACAAAATTTTAACAGCTGTATCCGCAAAAACGCCACCTGATGTTGTGAATCTGAACCCCGATTTTGCATCGCAATTGGCAGGTCGAAATGCCTGGTTAGACTTAGATACAAAAGTTCCAAATAACGTACGATCTGCATATCTGCCGAATATATGGAAAGCCAGCACGCTTAATGGTAAGAGTTTTGGAATACCCTGGTATCTCACCACGCGGCTAACCATTTATAACACTGATTTATTAAAACAGGCAGGTATAAATAAACCACCTGCTACTTACACTGAATTGGCACAGGCGGCGCAACAAATTAAAGATAAAACTGGTAAGTATGCCTTTTTTGTTACTTTTGTTCCGCAAGATTCTGGTGAAGTTTTAGAATCTTTCGTGCAGATGGGCGTTACCTTAGTAGATGCTGAAGGTAGAGCTGCCTTTAACTCTCCTCAAGGTAAAGCAGCTTTTCAGTATTGGGTGGATCTTTACAAAAAAGGACTACTTCCTAAAGAAGTATTGACACAAGGACATCGTCATGCTATAGAGTTGTACCAAGCAGGAGAAACAGCTTTATTAGCTTCAGGGCCCGAATTTCTCAAGCAGATTGCCAATAATGCGCCGGCGATCGCCAAAGCTTCCGCTACAGCACCACAAATAACTGGTAAGACTGGCAAGAAAAATGTCCCCGTGATGAACATAGTTATCCCGCGCGACACCAAACAACCAGACGCCGCCGTAAAATTTGCCTTGTTTGTTACTAATGACGAAAACCAGCTAGCATTTGCCAAAAAAGCGAATGTCCTACCATCTACAAAAAAAGCGCTGTCTGATAGTTACTTTAAGGATGCACAAGCAAATGCCTCTAACATAGATAAAGCCCGTGTAGTCAGTGCCAGTCAACTGCAACAGGCAGAAGTTTTAACACCTACCTTGAAGAATTTCAATCTCCTGCAAAAGGCAATTTATGAGAACCTGCAAGCAGCAATGCTAGGCGAGAAGACGGTAGATAAAGCTGTAGAAGATGCAGCACAGGAGTGGAACAACACAAGAAGTCATACTACTTCACTATAAGTCTGATAGGTTTGGAGACCAGAAAGACAAGGAGGACAAGGAACAATACGGTTCAGTTAGTAGAATTAAATTTTTGGAGTCCCCATTATCCGCAAGCAGGGTGGTTTCATACAAGCACCAGAAAAATTTAATAGTCCTGAATATTAATATTTATGTAACAAACCACTAACAAACCACATAGATGTGCAGCGGTGAGCCAGCGCGCTCCAAAGGGGTTATTCCCCATATAGAACAGAGTACACAGAGGGCTTCGTAGGGATTAGTGATTTTTCTTCCTTTGTCTGAAACTACCCTGCATTATCCCTCTTCCCAAGGAGGACTAAAACCTGATTTGAGTTCGTTTTTCAGTTGAACAAAATTAAGCAGAAATTCTACCCAGGTTGCGATCAAATAATTGTAATTGCCCTTGTACTTTCCAAAAAATGCCCAATTAAATAGAGCGAACCGCATAAAACAACTAAATTATCTGTTGAGCTAAAAGCTGCTTCTAGTGCCAATAATAAATCTGGATAAGTACTGCAAAAGCTTAATTCAGGGCAAATTTGTTTAGCCAACACAGCTAATTCATCAGGATTAGCCGAACTATGAGCTGGTACAGGTACTAAATACAATCGGTCATGAGGTTGTAATAAAGCTTTAAAAATATCCGTATGGTCTTTTGTGGAGAGCATTCCCATCACCCAAGTGACTGCGGGAGTACTTAGGGTATTCACGTAATTCCGTAAAACTTGGGCGGCGGCTGGGTTATGAGCGCCATCAAGTAATAATCTGTGGTTTTTCCAATTAGTCCATTGCATCCGCCCCGGCCACTTGGTTTTTGCTATACCATTAATTATGGCTTGCTCAGAAATTTGCCAACCTTGTTCTTGTAGAATTTGCAGCGCAGCTAAAGCTAAAGCTGAATTCGTCAACTGAATTTGTCCCTGTAGCGGCAAAGGGTATTTGATGGAGCGATCTCCACACCTGGGGTTCTCCCCATTTCCCCACCTTTCATACTCTGCCCATCCAGTAGAAATTTGACGTGCTGGTTGGGGTGTAAAGACGGGACATTGTAATTCCAAAATGCGCGATCGCACGACTTTTTCTGCATCTGGTGGCAAAGGACCAATCACAGCTGGACATCCAGGTTTGAGAATACCAGCTTTCTCTCTAGCAATATCAGCGATGGTAGGTCCGAGTTGCTGCCAATGTTCGCGGCTAATTGATGTGATAATAGTAATAAGAGGTTTCTCGCAAACATTAGTAGCATCCAAACGTCCTCCCAGTCCTACTTCTATCACTGCAATATCAACTTTTTGCTGAGCAAAATACAACCAAGCCGCTGCTGTTATCATTTCAAATTGAGTCGGTGACTCTTCATCTGGACTAATAGCAGCCTGGACTTGCAGTAATAATTTACAAAATTCCTCAGCAGAAATCGGCTGTTCGTTAAGGCAAATGCGTTCTGTCCAATCAACAAGGAGAGGAGAAGTATAGCGTCCCGTGCGATAACCTGCCTCCGTAAGAACCGAAGAAAGATACGCACAAACAGAACCTTTTCCATTAGTGCCAGCAACATGAATTACCGGAACCTGGTGATGGGGATTACCAAGATTTGCCAATAATTTAACTATACGTTCCAATCCCAAATGAACGCCAAATTTTTGCAAGGGTTGGAGTAAAGAGTCGATGTCCATAAGTAGATAGTTGTTAGTAGATAGTAGTTAGTGGTGAGTTATTACAACTAACTACTAACTACAAACCACTAACAATTAACTAATAAAACCGACTGTCTCTACAAAAGAGAAACAGTCGGCAGCAGACTATAATACGGGGTATATTTTATGCTTCTTTATTTAAAAAGGATTGCAATTGTCTTAAAGCAGCAGCGCCAATGTTAAACAATGCCCAACCCGCAGCGATCGCGACTGGTGCTAGCACAATAACCACACGCATATCAAAGTCCATTTTTTTAGCCTCTCTCTTAAGTACAACTTAAAGTATTGTCAACTATTCTCATTTTTTTATTTTTAGCTGAAGTGAGCAATTTTTCCCAATTGATATGTAAAGAATCTTTACAAAATTAGTCAATAGTCATTTGTCATTGGTTAGTGGTTAGTGGTTGGTCGTCTCCCCCTCTCCCACTCTCCTCCTCCTTCCTCAACGGGGAGTACTAAAACCAGTATCTGTCCCTTTGCCAGCATGAACTAAAGCTAACTTTCTATAATTTTCAGCATGTTCGAGCAATTCTGCAGCTTCAGCATCTGTAACTTGGCGCAATACTTTTCCAGGAATACCAACAACAAGGGATTTAGGTGGTACATCTTTTGTAACCACCGCACCAGCACCAATGATGCTACTAGCACCTACCCGCACTCCATTTAAAACGACTGCTCCGATACCGATCGTGCTGCCACGTTCAATGTAGGCAGAATGTACCACAGCACGGTGTCCTACTGTAACATGGTCTTCTAGGATTGTGGGCTTACCCGGGTCGCCATGTAAAATTGCTCCATCTTGGATATTAGTGCATTCGCCAATTTCAATGCGTTCTATATCTCCTCTAATGACTGCTCCATACCAAATGCTAACCCCTGCTGCTATGTTTACAGAACCGATAACAACAGCATTGGCTGCAACGAAAGCAGCTTGAGAAAGATCGGGACAAGGCCAGTAGGAAGCGTTAGACACGATAGAATATGAATATGGTACTCAGGAACACTGGAAAAATCCAACCTTGGAGGCTGGTTCAAAACCAGAATATCACGGCATTAAGCCTGTTCACTGAGGCAGCAGTCAGTAGGTACCCTTATCGTGTGGCGCACAAGTATAAATAAAACCAACGTCACTGGTGAAGACAAAAATACTCTTGTTGTACGCACTTCATGATGAATCCAGGCTTGCAGTACCCCATATTTGGCCCTGAAATTCAGTGTCCCCACTGCCGTCAGACAATCCCGGCACTGACACTAACAGATACTTACTTATGCCCCCGTCATGGCGCATTTGAAGCCAATCCTAAAACAGGAGAGTTGATTCATTTACAGTCTGGACGCTGTCTCTTATACACA
>JANZYY010000497.1 GCA_026419705.1 Fischerella sp. | reverse complement strand
AGATGTGTATAAGAGACAGGTGTATACACATCTCGGTGCAGCAAATAAAACATCGTTCGAGCCCCCTAAATCACCCTTTTCAAGGGAGACTTTCAGAGGTTTTTGCCCCCACTTGGGAAACGGGGTTGGGGGGTTTGTTGACAAGGTAAATTAAGACTATTAGTTTGTTAATTTTTGTTCTAGCTGTTAGTTAATTACTAAAGTAGAACTTTACATCTAGTATTAGAAACAAATGTGATTTAAAAGTGAGTGCAATGGATCGATCAACTTCCAGAAAACTTCTTACTTATGGTAGATAACAAAAATTCACAGTACCTGTAGGCTAACTTACCCCTGTCTATTACTCACAGGCGTTGCACAGACAGTCGGATGATTTTATTTTCTCTTTTCATTGAAAAACTCAATTCTTGGCGTTCTACCTTTCCGGAAGCCTATGAGCGCGTCTATGGCGGTTCATTATACCCTGCGGTCAGCCGCTACGCGTCTATACATCCCCATGGAATGCAACGCCATAGATAATTAGCTTTAGAGAATTTACTTCACAAAAATACAGTAGAACCAAAAATTTTCAGTGTTTAAGCAACTGAGGTGTGGGTGGAATCCTAGCCAAAATTCCCTTTTTCAGGGGTTCGGGACGCTCTGACCAGGGCAGTAAACCATCTGGCTTGGTATAGTATTTATTAGCACATTCCAGAATGGCTGCGGCACTGCCATCTACAGGTAGATCCCCAAACAGATAGGTTAATTTCCCAGAAGCAGCAAAAGCAACAACACAAGAGCGATCGCAAGCACTCATGCATTCAACTTCCTGGATGGGAAAATCATCTTTTAAATGCCAATCTTGGGCGAGATGCTGAAGCTGTTGTAGTAACTTTTGACCCCCGCTTTCACCAATCTTTTTGCCATCTTGCCAAACGCTAGCACAAGTTTTGCAAACAAAGAGAGTGTGAGCAGGCACACTCACCCCATTCGTTGTAGAAATTGTAGAAATATCTTTAGCAGCGCTCATCTGTACCTCGCAGATGTATAGAATTGGTGAATCAACTTCGGCGGGCATCCTGACTCACTTCATTAAGTTCACAGTTGCGGGACAGTGTTGGATTTGCACCGAACTTTCCCCGTTACCTCTAGTGGCTGACCCCCACCAGAACCGAACGTCTCTCATCATAACACCTTATTTGCGCTACCAGGAGGCGGAGCCTCCAAAACCTAGTTACTAGGTTCAACCTGGTAACTAGAACATCAATTCAGTAATCCCAAAAACCCAGTTTCTGTTCCTGAAAAGACCGATTTTTCGTTGGCTGTAGAGACACAAAATTTCGCGTCTCTACCAACGCTGGTAACGAGAATGAGAGTGTTGAGAATAGTAGTTGAATGGTTAAGCTAACATCAAAGCTACTTCTTTGGCAAAGTAGGTCAAAATCAAATCAGCACCAGCCCGCTTCATACTGGTTAAAGATTCCAAAACCACCTGTTTTTCATCTATCCAGCCCATCTGTGCAGCAGCTTTAATCATTGCATATTCACCACTAACGTTGTACGCTGCTACTGGTACATTCGTAGCGTTGCGAATTTGGGAAATAATATCCAGGTAAGCTAAGGCTGGTTTTACCATGACCATATCTGCACCCTCGGCAATATCCAAAGCAACTTCTTTGACTGCTTCTCTAGCATTAGCTACATCCATTTGATAAGTTTTTTTGTCGCCAAATCTCGGGGCAGAATCCAAAGCATCTCGAAACGGGCCATAGTAAGCCGATGCATATTTTGCAGAGTATGCCAAAATTCCGACATCAAAGTATCCTTCTGCATCTAAAGCTTTGCGAATTGCCCCAACTCTGCCATCCATCATGTCAGAAGGTGCAACAAAATCTGCCCCTGCTGCTGCTTGGGCAAGTGCCATTTTCACTAAAACTTCTACGGTCGGGTCATTGAGAATAGTACCCTTTTCATCCACTAAACCATCGTGACCGTGAGTGGTGAAGGGATCAAGGGCAACATCAGTAACCACGATAATTTCTGGAACTGCTTGTTTAATAGCTTTGACGGTTTGCTGTACTAGTCCATCTGGGTTATAGCTTTCTGTACCGACATCATCTTTTTTAACTTCTGGGATCGCAGGAAAGAGTGCAACAGCATTGATTCCCAAATCAAAAGCTTGTTTGCTCTCTTTGAGCAGTAAATCCAAGGTATAGCGGTAGCACCCAGGCATAGAAGCAATCTCGACTCTTTGCCCTTCTCCCTCCATGACAAACAGTGGATAAATCAAGTCGTTGACGTCCAGATGAGTCTCTCGCACCATTCGCCGCAGTGCTGCTGTGCGCCGCAGACGACGGGGACGATGAAATAAATGGGTTGCTGGAGAAGGATTTGTAGGTGTTGTGACCATCATAGTGAAAAGTTAAACAATAATGATAATGATTATCATAAATTAGAGCGATCGCAACACGTTAAAAAAATCATAAAAGTATTACTATCTACCTTCACCACGAGTTTCATTCAGTCGTTATCCTAGTTTTCAGGTGAGGTGAGGAGTAATACAAAAATGGCAATTCCTTTACAACAAGCATTGGAAGTTGGTAAATATATCGTCACCCAGCGTTTGAAAGGACGCAAACGCTATCCCTTAGTCTTGATGTTAGAACCCTTATTCCGTTGCAATCTTGCCTGTCCTGGTTGTGGCAAAATTCAGCATCCCACAGACATACTAAAACAACACCTGACACCAGAACAGTGCTTTGCAGCAGCAGAAGAATGCGGAGCACCCATAGTCTCAATTCCTGGAGGAGAACCTCTGCTACATCCCCAAATTGATGAGATTGTGCAGGGATTAATTGAGCGCAAGAAGTTCGTTTACTTATGTACGAATGGCTTATTGTTAGAAAAAAGCTTGGACAAATTCCAACCCTCGCTCTATTTAACTTTTAGCGTGCATCTGGATGGAATGCGAGATTGGCACGATCGTTGCGTTAATCGCAAAGGTGTTTTTGATATTGCAGTTCAAGCCATACGCGCTGCTAAAGCTAGGGGATTTCGCGTCACTACCAACACAACAATCTTTGAGGGCGCCGATCCTAAACAAATGCAAGAATTTTTTGACTTCCTGAGTACACTCAATATTGATGGCATGATGATTTCTCCAGGTTATAGTTATGAGTGGGCACCGGATCAAGAGCATTTTCTCAAGCGAGAACAAACACGCGCCCTGTTTAGAGAAATCCTAGCTCCTTTCAAAGCAGGTAAAACAAAATGGAACTTTAATCACAATCCACTATTTTTAGATTTTCTCACTGGTGAAAAAGACTATGAATGCACACCTTGGGGTAGTCCAAGTTACAGTGTGCTTGGTTGGCAAAAACCTTGTTACTTATTAAATGAGGGTCACTACACCACCTTCAGTGAACTGCTAGAAAAAACTGATTGGGGCAAATACGGTCGTGCTAGTGGTAATCCCAAGTGTGCAGATTGCATGGTTCACTGTGGGTATGAACCAACCGCTGCGACAGATGCTATGCAACCACAAAACATAGCTCGTTCTCTTGGCAGTGTTTTTGGTTAGTGGTTAGTGGTTAGTAGTTAGTTGTTAGTTGTTAGTTGTTTACCACTATCCACTATCTACTATCCACTATCCACCATCCACTATCCACTAACTCTTCTACCTTTGCAAACTACGGGGATCGAGAGCATCTCTCAGTCCATCCCCCAGTAAGTTGAACGCTAAAACCGTTAGGATAATCACCAATGCTGGCGGCCAGATCAGCCATGGTTGCAACACCAATATAGAAGCGTTGGTTGCTAGGGATAACATATTGCCCCAGGAAGGATCTGGTTGTTGAATTCCTAACCCAATCAAACTGAGCACTGCTTCTGCGCCGATAAAACTGGGAACTGCAAGGGTAGCAGAGATAATTATGTATGTGGCAGTTTGCGGCAAAACGTGGCGAGTGATGATATATAGTGGTTTGCCACCCATTGCTCGTGCTGCTTGCACAAATTCGCGTTCTTTAATTGATAGTACCTGTCCGCGAATGACTCGTGCTAAGCCAGCCCAACTGATAAACGAAGTAATCAACACAATCAACAGAAATCGCTGAGTACTGGTTAGCCCTGGGGGCAAAACTGCACCCAAAGTTACTAATAGATATATGCTGGGAAAGGTCATTAGTACTTCGGCTAGGCGCATGATCGTACTATCAACCCAGCCGCCAAAATACCCAGAAATTCCGCCAATTAGCATTCCGAGG
>JANZYY010000496.1 GCA_026419705.1 Fischerella sp. | reverse complement strand
AAATCCCTAATTCCTGAGTTCTGAAAAATCTTTTTTAGTTGCAACACCAAATGCCAATTAGCTTCATACAGATGAGTACAGACTACAGATATCTTTAAACTACATCTTCCGAGACTTTTTAGTAAACTCAATTTTACAGTTATAGAGTGTAATGGGTAAAAATCGAGTATGAGTAAAATTCGTGTGGTACTAATAGAAGATCACGATCTCACCCGTGTAGGTATCAAGACAGCACTACAGCAAAAGGAAGAAATAGAAGTAGTGGGAGAAGCAGCTAATGCTGCTGACGGTCTAAAATTGTTAAAAAATATACAAACTGATATTGCAATTATAGATATTGGCTTGCCAGATAAAGATGGTATTGAGCTAACACGAGAGGTAAAGTCTATTGCTAACGGAAATGAACCAGCAACTAAGGTATTAATATTGACACTGCGAGATAACAAAGAAGCGGTGTTAGCAGCTTTTGCAGCCGGAGCAGACTCCTACTGCATGAAGGATATTAAGTTTGATAATTTGCTGGAAGCCGTACGCGTTACCTACAATGGCAATGCTTGGATAGATCCGGCGATCGCTCGGATTGTATTGCAACAAGCGCAACAGAATCCCCATCCCCATAAGCCAGAAATAGCACCAAAGGATACTAAACCCTCTGTGCCAACTTCACAAGAGGCTGAGGTAGAGAATGAAGAAGAGATGATCGACCCCTACACCCTTACAGAAAGGGAATTAGAAGTATTGCAGTTAATTGTTGAAGGTTGTAGCAATGCTGTGATTGCAGAAAGACTTTACATCACAGTCGGGACAGTCAAGACCCACGTTCGTAATATTTTGAACAAACTCTGTGCAGACGACCGCACCCAAGCAGCAGTGCGGGCTTTACGTTCTGGATTAGTTGGTTAGTTTGGGATTGAGGGTTTTGAACTTCAGTAAGCTACTATAAGTAAATTTACCAAGTTATTAAAAATATGTGTTAAAAATGAATGGAGTATCTAAGTTCGCGTTTTTTCATTGTTCGACGGACGACAGGGTGTAATTAAAGTTACACTATCTCAAAAGCGAAGTCAAACATGACTGAGACAGATGTAGAAAAACTTAAATTAATGGTGGTAGATGATGAGTCAGATAATTTAGAATTACTCTACCGCACTTTTAGGCGAGATTTTCAAGTATATAGAGCAAATCATGCCTTAAATGCGCTTGACATTTTAGACAAAGAAGGAGAGATGGCTGTTATTATCTCCGATCAAAGAATGCCAGAGATGAATGGCACCGAATTTCTCAGTCTAACGGTAGAGCGCTTTCCCGATACGATTCGCATTTTGTTGACTGGTTTTACTGATGTTGAAGATTTGGTGGATGCAATTAACTCCGGTCAGGTCTTCAAATACATCACCAAACCCTGGAAACCCGATCGGTTAAAGGCGATCGTCGAGCAAGCAGCAGATACATATCGCGTAGTCAAAAAACGCACCCAGGAGTTGCGTCGCGCCCTGCGACGGGAATCTTTATTTAATGCTGTGACAACAGCAATTCGGGAGTCTCTTGACTACTCTAGTATGTTGCAAAAGATTGTTGCCACCATTGGTCAAACTTTTGAAACCAGCTATTGCTTGCTCAGACCTGTAGAAGCCAATCATTTGACAGCAGATGAGTTCTTCTACTTAGATCCCAAAACTTCTTTCTCTAGCTGTTCGTTTAACCCCAATCCTTTGATCGAAAAAGTTCTAGAAACTCATCATTACCAACATTATCAATACACGCATGAGAATTCACCCTTCTACCAACTAGCCGTACCACTGATCTATCAGCAGCATCTACTCGCTGTGCTAGCACTTTATCAATGGGGACGCGATCGCCCTTGGCAAGATGAAGATATCCAGCTAATAGCAGGTGTTGCTGAACAAGCAGCCTTGGCTCTCTCCCAAGCAAAACTTTACCAGCGCCTTCAAGAAAAGCAAGAACAAATCCGGACAGAATTGGAGGTTGCGCGCCAAATTCAAAACAACCTACTGCGCCAAAGTTTACCCAATATCAAGGATGCCAAGGTGCAAGCTTGTTGTTATCCTGCTCGTGAAGTGGGAGGGGATTTTTTTGAAGTGTTTGTTCATCCTAAAGGTGATTTGTGGTTAGCAGTAGGTGACGTTTCCGGTAAGGGCGTCCCAGCAGCTTTATTCATGGCTAGTGCTATTTCGGTATTGCGTCGTGAATTGTCTCAAGAAACACCAGCTATGCCGAATACAGTCATCCAGAATCTCAACCACGCCCTAGGTGATGACTTAATTAGTAACAATTGCTTTATCACCCTGGTCTTAGCCCGGTATAACCCTACCACTAGAGAGCTAGTGTACGCCAATGCAGGTCATATATATCCCCTACTTTGGTCTAGCAAGAGTGCTCCTGCTCATCCCCATTACCTGAAAGTACGTGGTATTCCCGTTGGTATTTTGCCTAAGTGGCAAGCAGCCTTCGGACAGTTGTCTCTCGCCCCTGGAGATACTTTACTGCTAACCAGTGATGGTATTACTGAAGCAATGGTTTGCAAAAATACCAATCCCACAGAAAATTCCAGAAATAATATCCAGCCAAATCATCTTTGTATGTTGAATCTAGAGGGCCTTTGGCAACTCTTGCAGACGGAAGCTCAACCACTTTCTCTCAATCATTTGCTATCTCGCATCCAGGCAGATAACCCCATTCAAGAAGATGACCAAACTATACTTTCACTGGAGGTTTTGTAAATAATGAAAAGTGAGCTTCATGTACCAAGTGACTTGAAGTTTTTAAGCATCGTGGAAAACTGGTTGTTGGGATGCTTGGAAGTCCAGATGAAAGAATCAGTTGATTGGTCAAAGCAATCCAGCCGTTTGCGACTGGCTCTAGTAGAAGCATATTCTAACGTAGTACGTCATGCACATAAAAACCAGCCCTATTTGCCAGTATTAATTCGCTTGGAACTGAAAGACCGGGATGTTGCTCTAGAAGTTTGGGATCGTGGCGAAGGTTTTGAGTTGTCTGAATATTTACCTCCTAGCCCCACGGATAAACAAGAAGGCGGGTATGGTTGGTTGATTATCAACCGTCTCATGGATAAGGTGGAATACCAGTTGCAAGTTAATGGCGGTAACTGTCTCAAACTAGAAGTCTCTCTGCCAGAATCTGCGCAGTCATAAATAAAAATAAATAAAGGTCATCCCTAACGGCTAACTGCAACGCTGCTTGCATGCTGTGCTATTTATTTAAAACCTTCCTTACTCTTGTTAGTTTAACTGCGAAACATATATCTCCCCAACCGGCTATAGAGAGCATCTGTATCAAACACTCAGAGAAATGCTATTAGGTCAGCTTGAGGGCGTGTTTAAAGGAAGAAGTGATTATTTTGTATAAAATCAAACACACATTCATTATCAACTCAGTTTAAGAAATGTTAATTAAAATAATAACTTTTGCTAAATATATTTGATTTACTGCTGAGATTAATTAAAGATTTAAACATATAGCCAGCCCCCTGCTAATTTGACGAAGTAAACTCCTAACAACATTTACCGAGGAGTCTACTTGGTGCTGTAACATTTTGTTGCAGAAAGTAAGGGCGCGATCGCAAGTTTCCAAAAAGGGTGCCGCTCACCGCAGGTAAACAGCATAGACTGTAACCTAGCGTGCGGGACAAAGTCCGACCAAGTATTGCATAACCAAGTCACAGATTCGCCTATGGTAGCCTCGTTTTGTTTGTCACCACGCTATCGTCTTGATGATGAATTACCTTGGTTAGAAGGAATCGACCCCAGTCGCAACTACTGGATTATGGTAAATGGAGACAAAAATCTCACAGTCGCGCTTCCTGGGTTAGTCGTGTCTTCTAAGAGTGAGCTGAAACAAGCTATCCAGCAATTTCGTTCTCTACAGCCAGGAGAACAAATGACCTTGACGAGGATTGCCAGTAATTTTACTATTCACTGTATTGGATCTAATTGCTATGCCGTAGAAGCAGAAATCAATAATGCTCTCGTCTGGCATTTGTTTGATCGAGAAACTTTGGATAGTTTATTGATGACAGCACATCCAGATTGGCAATGTGCGCCAAAAGACATCGAACTGGGACGAAAGTTGCTGTTGCGTTCTTTTGAGCAGATGGCGGCTACCAAAGGGTAATGTTTGTGAGTGGTGAGTGGATGTTGTACATATGTGCCATGGCACGTCTGTACATTGGATAGTGTCTGTCTCTTATACACATCT